>JANOXW010000335.1:0-4574 GCA_031418635.1 Acidobacteriota bacterium | reverse complement strand
TTTTCGTGTTTCGGGAGCGGAAACAAATCGCTCCCGCTTTTCTAAATCTTTCTATTCGTGCGGTCTAAGCCGCGGAGTTTGGCTTGATAATTCGGATTATCAAAATTGGCACACAATGATCCACACAGGCTGACGCTAAACCGCATCTCTCTCGGTGCGGGCGAGCCGTTTGTGGGTTTAATTGTATGTATCCAACTTTGTTGCATTAAAATTATCTCCAAAAAATTTTGTCCGAACATTGCCGAACAGTTGAAAGTTGTAGCACGACTAAAAATCGCTTGTCAAGTATTTTTTGCAAATATTTTTCAGAAAGCTACAAATTCATCAAAAATGTTGAAAGCCTTTCGGCAGTAAAATCGTAGATTTTTCATCGGTAATAAGTTCAATGATTCCTGCATTTGCGGTAATTTTTCCGACTTGAAAAAATCTGCGGTTTTTGAACTCGTTTTCAGCCTCAAAATATTTTTTTGAATTAACCGTAAAAAGTAGTTCAAAATCTTCACCGCCGTTCAAAGCGAAGTCAATTTTCTCGTCAAACGATTGGGCAATAGGTTTCAATTTTTTATCAAACGGAATGTTGTTAGCATAAATTTGTGCGCCAACTTGCGAAGCGAGGCAAATGTGGAGCAAATCACTCGATAAACCGTCGCTCAAATCAATCATCGAAGTCGCCAGATTATTTTCACGCAAAAACTCGCCGCTGGGAACTCGCGGAAACGGTTGAAGTTGTTTGAGCATCAAGTGTTTTCGCCAAATTTTCTCGGCAGAATTATAACGAATTCCGCCTTCTAACAACTTCAAACCGCCCGCCGCGCCGCCTAATTCACCACTTACAAAAATCAAATCGCCGACCTTTGCACCTGAGCGTAAAATGGCTTTTCCTTTTTTGACTTCGCCCACGACAATCGAATCAATAACGATTTTATCGGGCGTTTTTGAAACGTCGCCACCGATTAATTCAACATCAAATTTTGATGCCAAACGCATATAGCCGTCGTAAAATTTCTCGACAAAATCGGTTTTCCAAACTGCTTCGGGAATTCCAATCGAAAGCATCGCCCACACGGGTTTTGCGCCCATTGCCGCGACATCCGAAAGCGAAACGGCTAATGCTTTATGTCCGAGAAATTCGGCGCGTGTCCAAACAAGCCGAAAATCAATATCTTCAACTAACAAATCCGTCGTGATGACCAAATCCGTGCGCGAATCTTTCGGTAAAACGGCGCAATCGTCGCCGATTTTCGGGAGTGAATAGCGTGAACGGATGTTTTCGATAAATTCAAATTCTGACATCATAAAATTTTCATTGACACAAACATACTAAATACATACAATAACGTCGGCGGAATTTATCAAAAACTTTAACATAAAAGAGGCAAATAATGGGACAAGCAGCAGTTGCGATACCTGAGAAAATTTTCTTTAAAATCGGCGAAGTGTGCGATATTGTTGATGTGCAAGCGCACGTTTTGCGATATTGGGAAACGGAATTTTCGATGCTCTCACCGCAAAAAAACCGTTCGGGGCAAAGGAGTTATCGTCGCCGCGATGTCGAAATCGCGCTTCGCATTAAAGAACTTCTCTACGATGATCTTTACACGATTGCGGGCGCAAAGAAAAAACTGCAAGCCGAAATGCGCGAAACCAGCCGTTTGAAAATCGTGCCAACCGAACCCGCGAAAAAAGAAAATTTTATTAAAGAAGTTAAAATGCCCGCGCCCGTTGCGGAAGATTTAATCGAAGATTTCGACGAGGAATTTGAAGAAATCGAGGAGTTTGAAGAAATCGAACCCGTTGAATTGAGCGAAGAAAGCCGCGAGGCTTTGACGGTGCTTGCCACACAACTTCTTGAGCTGCGGGAAATGCTCAAAATCAACAAATCCGAAGCCGTGCAAAGAAAATACTGAGTTTGACAAAACAGCAAATCGTTTCTAATCTGAAAAAGGTTGACGGGACGTAGCGCAGCCCGGTAGCGCGCTTCCTTGGGGTGGAAGAGGTCGTGAGTTCAAATCTCGCCGTCCTGAAATTTAAAAAAGTCTTTCAGTGTTTTGCTGAAAGACTTTTTCAGTTTAAATCTGCTAGTTCTTTATTTCTGCGCGTAACCTGTGGCAAAATAGATTTATGGCATTGTTGAAAATTGTTCACTATCCCGAACCTGTTTTGTTGGAAGTTGGGAAACCTGTCGAATTCTTTGACGACGAACTGAAAAAACTCGTTGAAAATATGTTTGAGACGATGTATGAGGCACAAGGCGTGGGACTTGCCGCACCACAAGTTGCTGTTTCAAATCGTCTGTTTGTGATGGATTGCTCAAACGGCGAAGATTTGTCGCAAAAAATTGCCATCATAAATCCTGAAATTATTCACGTCGAAGGCGAACAATTTGGCGACGAAGGTTGTTTGTCGTTTCCCGGTCTTTATCAAAAAGTTCAACGAAATTTGCGAACAATCGTGCGTTATCAAGATGTGAACGGCGAATTTCAAGAACTCGACGGCACAGATTTGACGGCGCGTTGCGTTCTGCACGAAACCGACCATTGCGACGGCATCGTCTTTCTTGACCGAATGACGATTTTGAAACGCGAAATGGCGAAACGCAAAATTAAGAAATTGCAGAAAACGGGAAAATGGGAGTGAAAAATGAACATCGAAGAAACAAAACTGACCGCCGAAGCGCGTTCGGTCAGCGAATTAAATCATTATCTAAATGACGGTTGGGTTTTGATTTTAAGTTACGTCAAGCATCAAAACGATAATCAACAACCGCGTTTTGTCGTCGGCTGGCAACAAGCCGGCGTACCTGTTTATCCTGAATTTCTTGACGAATGGGAACAGCGCGAGGTTCGTCTTAGTAAAAACAGATAAATTCATTTGAAAAACTGGAAACTCTTGGTCAATGAGATTTTTTAACTTTCAAGCAATAGTTTAAAATAAAGCAACGGCAAATTTGATGAGCAATCGCCCTTGATTTTTAATCGAGAATTGCTGTTGTGCGAACTATTGAAGCTCGAAATACAAAAATTCAAAAGGAGAGTTAAAATGCCAAAGTTTCAAATTTGGAGTTGTGTTTTTTTGGTTCTAATTTTTCTTGTCGGCAATGCGACAAACTCAGCCCAAACAACAATTTACAATGTTGCGTCAACCGATGTTGTTTCCGAAAAAGTTTTTTATGTCGAAGCCGATTTTGCTGTGCATTTCGATAAATTTAGCAAAGGCGGTTTTCAAAGTTATGGTTACAGAACCGTCTATGGCGTGAGAAAAAATCTCGAAGTTGGCGCAAACTTTTTTTATACGCGCTTGGGTGGTGCTACCGCGCCGAAAGAATTTCAGGCAAATGTCAAATGGAAGGCTTACAGCAATGAAAAACACGGCTTTGCCGCTTCAACCGGCGCAGTCGTTTTCGTGCCACTCAACCGAACCGGCAGTCGTCGTCCAACTTCAATGATTTACGCCAATGCCAGCAAAATTATCAAAGGCACAAATGGGACTCGCTTGACAGGCGGAGTTTATACGGTTGCAGGCGCAAACCGCGAGTTCGGCACAAAAACCGGCGCACTTGTCGGTTTTGAACAATCCGTCAGACAAAAACTAAGTTTTATCGCCGATTGATATAGCGGCAAAAATCGCTTCGGCTATGCCGCCGCTGGTTTCAGCTATGCACTCACAAAGAAACAATATCTTTTTTCAGGCTATAACTTCGGCAATTCGGGACGCGCCAATAACTTTCTTTCGATATTTTACGGTTATACATTCTAAAATTTAGTGCATTGAGTTAAAATCAAACAGACAAGCGATAATGATTTATGCCGCTGAAGATTCGAGAATTGATAGCCCAACTTGAACGCAACGGTTTTAAGAATCGCGGCGGGAAGGGAAGTCATAGCGCATTATGAGCATTTTTTTGGTTACAGAGTTACTGTTTCTGGAAAACTTGGCGATGATGCGCGAAAATATCAAGAAAAACTTGTCAAAGATGTCATTAGAAAGGTGAAAACAAAATGAGAAGTGCGGCAGATGTCTATGAAAAAATAGTCGTTTGGAGCGAAGAAGACCAAATTTTTATCGGAACTTGTCCCGAATTATTTTACGGTGGCGTTCACGGCGACGACGCGGTAGAAGTTTTCAAGGAACTTTGCGAAGTTGTTGATGAATGGATTGAAATTTTCAGAGAAGATGGAAAACCTTTGCCTGAACCGAAAGGCATTGTTTTGGAAGTGGCTTAATTTAAAAATAAGAGCAAAAAAATTATGCAAACGGAAATTTTGATTGAGAAAATCAAACATCTGTCACCGCAACAACAAGCCGAAGTGGAAAGTTTTGTTGATTTTCTAACTCAGAAAGACGAACAGAAACTTGTGCAGACGGCGACGAAAATGTCCGAGAAATCATTTGAAAAAATCTGGGATAACGAACAAGACGCAGTTTATGATAGGTTATAAATTTGGCGAAATTTATAACCTACCGATAAAGAAAATCTGAGAACGATTCTACAAAGATTTTAGGATAGAAGGGAAAAAGATTATGCAAACACAGAGAACATTAGACGAATTTAGAAACGAGCCATTCACGGATTT
>JANOXW010000334.1:0-2449 GCA_031418635.1 Acidobacteriota bacterium | reverse complement strand
GTTCGTGCCGAATGTGTCATCGGTTTGGGTTATCCTTACGCGCTGGAAACGGCGGACGCGACGGCGGTTATTACGATGCGCGACAGGGAAGTTTTTCTAGCCGCTTTACAAGACTTTGCCAATCGTGAAAAACTGAACTTTAGCGTATCGCGCAAAAGTGCAAGCAAAGGACGTAGGCGTTAAGTAAAAAGTGAACTTAAAAACGGAAGAAAAAATGTTTAAGGTTGTGTGTGTCGCTTGCGGAACGGAAGCACGGCGCGAAACGGCTCAATTTTGTCTTGTTTGCGGAAAACTTTTACGCGAAGATTATGAACCGCTTGACGCTTTGCGTTCTTCGTATCGGTTGCAAGGGCAATCTTTTTTAGTCGAAAACGCACGGCGCGAAGAAGTTGTGGATTTATTTGAGCAAAATACAAATACGATTTCGCAGATGGCTTGGGCATGTTTTGTTTATTCGCTGGTGCCATATTTGGGGGTTTTATTTGTTCCTTTGACATTCTTTGTCGGCGGTTTCGGCTATTTCGTGTCGCTTCGCCAACCGCATTTGGGCGGACGCAAACTTGCGCTTATCAGTTTCGGGTTGAGTTTTGTAGTTTTGGCGATTCAGATATTTTTGTGGTGGCTTCTCTACATTATTCCTGAACTTGGAAAACAAATTTAGCAATTTCGGTTATAGAAATTTTGAAGTAAAATAGTCAGAGGCAAAAGTTTAGAGTGATTTTTACTTTTGCCTTATTTTTCTTTTCAGTAAAAAAAAATATGAGTGATTTAATAACAGGTGAGATTATCGGCGCGGCAATCGAGGTGCATAAAACTTTGGGCAGAGGCTTGCTCGAATCAATTTATGAGGAAGCATTATGTCATGAATTGGAACTGCGTGAAATGAAGTTTCAAAGACAATTCGAGATTGACGTAATCTACAAAGGTAAGATTATCGGCGGTCAAAAAATTGATTTGCTTGTTGATAATGAGGTTATCGTTAAAATCGAAAGTGTTCCGAAATCGCAGGGAACTTCAACGCCGCAAGTGGTTTCAACTTTGACCGCCGCCGGACTAAATCGGGCGTTAATCTTTAATTTCGGGGCAAACCGCCTGATTGACGGCACAACCAGAATTGTAATATGAGTTTATGAAAATTGCCCAAATCGTCAGTTCAAACTCGCACATTGATTATGTCGGGCGCGTGGTTGATGTTTTAGATGTGGAAAATCCGCCGACTTCGGAAGATTACGGCTTCGCGCAATTTGTTAATTTACCGTTGGCAGACGAAACGGAGATTGTCGGCGTGATTTACAATTCGATGTTAGTCAATCCCGAATACGCGAGTTTCGGTCCGCGTCTTTCGCCGAAGCCCGAACTCGGCATTTTTAGTCCTGATTATCTCAACGAACAAGGCTTTTTGATTGGTATTTTGCTGATTGGCGTAAAAGATAAAATGAGGAAAATCACGCACGGCGTTCCGCGCCGCGTGGTGCCTGCGGGACAAGATGTTTATAAAATCGAACAAGCCGAAGTGAAAAGTTTTCACACCGACGAAAACGAATGTTTGCAGATTCACTATTATTCGCAAATCGTTGCCCACGCAGGACTTTTCGCCGTTCCGTTGCTTGAAGCCATCATCGAACAACTAACTTTAGATTGCCGTGAAGAAGACAAAAAAAGGCTTGGCGTATTAAAACAAACGCTGGCTTGGCAACGCGCTTTTGGCGGAATGCGTCTATAAATTTAGGATTTTAGATTTTGGATTGAGGATTTTATGAAAAAATTAGTGTTTTTAGCAATCTTGGTGTTTTCTTTTTCTATCTTGGCTAACGCGCAACCGCGCCCGACGGAGAAAACGTCTGCGTCGCCAAGTTCGACACCGAAAACGCCCGCGCCGACTTCTGTTCCGACAAGATATGAAGGCGGATTGTTCGGCTTCAGCGAAAATGAAAAGGGAACTTTGAAGTTTGACGACGACAACGAAAGACTTGTTTTTTTTGGCAAAGACAACAAAGAAAAGTTTTCGATTCCTTATAAAGCGATGCAAATTGTTTATCCGCAATCTGCATCCGTACGCTCAAACACGGGAACGGTTGTCAGCGCAGTTCCTTACGCGGGCATCTTCGGTCAGTTCATCAAGAAAAAAAGACGATATATGATAGTAAATTTTGACGACCCGGATGTTAAAGCGCGAGGTTTGGTAAATTTCAAAATTGATGATAAAGAATTACTCGATTCGGTCATCAGCACACTTGGCGAAAAAGCCGGAATGACACAGCGCGGCGATGCTTATTATCGCCCGAAGTAGTAAATAGTTCACTGATAATTTATTTCAAGTCTCCAAAATGATTTTGCAAAAAGGCGGTAATTGCGATTGCCGCCGTTTCCGCCCGCAAAATTCTGCCGCCTAAAGTTATAATTTGAAAACCATTGTTTCGCGCTGTTTCGATTTCCGAATCTTCCCAAC
>JANOXW010000333.1:0-1552 GCA_031418635.1 Acidobacteriota bacterium | reverse complement strand
ATTCTGTTGATTCAGGTCTATTCCTAATTTTCAACCCACTGACATCAGTCGGAATATAATACCAAGCTGAAATTTCTTTTCCATCAAATGATTTATATTTAATCAATTCCGGTTCGACAAATGAATTTTGCGGAATTCCCGAACGCGAACTTTTTGTAACTTGCGTTAGTTTTTTCGTCGGCAGATCATAAATCCAAATATCGGTATTGTCTTTCGCGCTTGAAAATGTAAAAGCCAATTTCGTGCCGTCGTCGGAAAATTCCAGACCGCCGACAATGCCTTTGGCGGGAAGCACGACGCTTTCGGTTTTTGTGCCAAGACTCGAAATCAGAGGCTTTCCGCCTGTTTCAATCTTGCGTAAAAAGAGTTCCGAAAAACCTTCACGGTTTATCGTGTAAGCGAAAAAATCGCCGTGCGGCGAAACTGCCGAAGCGTCCAAATCCCAATTCGTGTTGTCAATCACACGGACTTTGTTGGCGAGTTCGGTGATGGTCGGATAACCATCGCCCTTTAAACTCATTTCCGCGAGATTGTAGAATTCGCTCTTTTCATTTGTGCCGAAAACGAGCGTTTTGTTATCGGGCAAAAAATGGATGTCGCCGTATTGTGTCGCTTCGTCGTGCGGCGTGAGATGCGTCGCTTGTTTGGTTTTTGCGTTCACCAAATACAAATCGTTATCAAGCGAAAATCTTTCCGATGAGCGCGAAACGACAAATCTACTGCCGTCTTTGGCAACGGCGACAACCGCATTTGAGCCGTCTTGTTGATATAAAAGTTCTTCTTTGCCGTCGGCAAGCGTCATTGCATAAACGTCGAAAAAGTTTTTATCGCGTTTGTTCGACGAATAATAAATCTTCGTGCCATCGTCGGAAATTTCACCGAAGTTGTGGCGCACTTTCGGATTATCGGTCAATTGTTTGACTTCCGCGCCGTCGTTGGACAGCCAGAAAAACTGCGTATTTTCATCGCCGCCCGAAGCCTTGCCGAAAATTAAACCGTTGCCTTTCGGCGACCATTCGACAAACCCGACATTATCTTGATACGCCGTAATTTGTTCAGGATAACCGCCGCCAGCCGCCATCATCCAAATCTGCGAAGTTCCCGTGATGTTCGTCAAAAACGCGACGCGGTTTCCATCAGCCGAAAATGTCGGCGAACCTGCCGAACGGATATTCAAATAACGCTCGATTGAATAATTTTGCGCGAAAGCTACACTACAAAACGTCAGCAGAACAAATAAAAAGATAATTTTTCTCATAGATTTTCCTCAAAAAAATGGATAGTGAATTGCAATAGCATTATCCACTATCCATCGCTGATTTTCCAATCTGAAATGTTACAGACTGATTTGTGCGTGTTCGCCGCCGTCGGCACGTTCGCCCGTTACGAGCGATTTCAAAAGCCCGAAAGCCTGCACCAACGAACTCGAAGCCGAGTCCCAATATTCGGCTTGATTGGCATTAACTTTGAGCAAAATTATGTCAGGTTCGTCCAAGCCTTTCGGAAACCACGCCTTCAAAATCGGACTCCAAAGTTCTTCCATCTTTGCCTT
>JANOXW010000332.1:0-3184 GCA_031418635.1 Acidobacteriota bacterium | reverse complement strand
CGGTGGTTGAAGAAACCGGCTATATGGGTTATGCCGTTGACCCGATGCAGGAACGATTCGGAGCATTAACAGCAAGTATCCTGATCGGAATTCTTTGGGCAGTTTGGCATTATCCGTCAATTATTCAACAAGGTCATAGCCTAACTTTTATCGCGTGGGCAACGCTCGGAACAGTTGCCGTCAGAGTTTTGATTGTTTGGATTTACAACAACACAAGGAAAAGTCTATTTGCCTGCATCGTCTTTCATACGATGCTTAATGTCGGAAGACCTTTATTTCCAAAGGATGAAATCCACAATCCATTAGTTGATTATCCTGAAATTCACTACTCATTAATTGCAATTGTCGCTCTTTTCGTAGCTTTTTTGTGGGGTTCAAAGACATTAGCCCGATACAAATTTGCTTAATTTCTGTCCGAATAGGAGGTTTATGTATATTTTCAGAGCATTGGGAGTTTTGCTGGTGATAATTTTTGCCGAAAGCGTTCACGGCGCACTTCGGCAACTTTTTCTTGCGCCGCTGATTGGGGATTTTGCGGCACGGCGCATCGCGTTTTTCGTGGCGATACTGCTGATTTTCCTGATTACATATTTTTTTATCCGTTGGATTAACGCACCGAATGTTAAATCGCTGTTTGCCGTCGGCTTGATGTGGACGATTTTGATGACGATTTTTGAGTTCGGATTGGGACATTTTGTAATGAATTATTCGTGGGAACGAATGCTTGAAGATTACGATTTATCGCGCGGCGGACTGATGGGATTCGGACTTTTATTTATGGTTTTCGCGCCGTGGCTGGCGGCGAAAGTTCGCGGGTAGAAAATCGCAGGTTTATAGATTTAGGGAATACCGACGAAATTTAGCACCGAGCGTCCCGTTAAAGAAACGAGTAAACAGCCAGCTACCATTATGATGATACCGGGCAAAAACAGATCACTAAATTTCACGCCGCCCTCGCCGAAAACCATCGCGTTCGGCGGTGTGCTGATGGCAAACGGAATCCCGAATGAAGCCGCAATCGCCACCAAAATCGCCGTCGAAGGCGCTGTAATCAGCGCGTAAGCAAGCGGAATCAATAAAACGGCGGTTGCTGTGTTGCTCATCAAAGCCGAAAGCGTCGCGCTGGCGAGGCACAATAAAAACAAAGCAAGCGTTGGATTCAAATCGTTCCAAGCGACGTTTGCCGCGATAATTTTGACGAGTCCAGATTGTTCCAGTAATTTTCCGAGCGTGATGCCGCCAGCGATGAGCAGCAGCGTTGACCAATCCACGCGCAATAAATCTTCTTTTTTGAGCAATCGCGTCAGAAATAAAACGCTCGCCGCCAGCAGCGAGACGACGCTTGCCGAAACACCGTGTAGCGGCTCGGTCAGCCAGAGAACAATCGTTCCAGCGAAAACGAGCAAAAAAGCGAATTCTCCCGTTTTTCGGGTTTGGAGATTTTCGTCGCCGAAAACTTCTTCGCTCAACTGCCCGACTTTGCTCGACCATTCGCTCTTGTGCCGCCGGACGCGAAACCAAATTAACGCAAAACTGACGATAAGCATCCCGATTGAAAGTGGCAATGCAAAACTCATCCAGCCGAGAAACGAAATATGACTCGTTTCGGAAATCGAAGCGATGGCGATGGCGTTTGGACCCGTCCCGATTGGCGTGGAAATGCCGCCGAGATTTGCGCCCAAGGCAATTCCGACGAGCGTTGTGCGGCGCAGCACGTCGTCAAATTGAAAGTTGAGTAAAACCGGATGCAGACAAGCCAACATCAAAGTCGCCGCCGCAACATTCGACATCCACATCGAAAGAAACGCTGTCAGGAAAATGACGAGCAGCAAAAACTTTGCGAAAGATTTTCCCGCCGAGCGAAGCGCAATGTTTGCCAGCCGTTTATCAAAACCATATCGCTCGGTCGCCACGCCAAGCACGAAACCGCCAAAAAATAACGCCAAAACCGGATCAATCGCCCACGTCAGAACATTCGGCAAATTGAATTTTTCATCGAACGAACCGAGCAGCAGCGGAGTGAGCGTCCACAGCAAAAGAGTCGGGACAAACGGCGGCACGGTTTCACTAAGCCACAAAACAAGGCACGTTCCGGCGATAATAGTTGTTAATCTCAAAACGGTCGAGTCGAAAACGAACATCGCCGCCAGAGAAATTCCCAGTATTGTTAGAATAACCAGCAACCAACGCCGCATAATTTTAAGTTCCGATTGACACACCGAGCAGCCAGCCGACTAAATATGTTACTGCCGCCGCGAGTCCGCCAATAGCGAACATTCGCAATCCGCTCAAAATAGAGCTTTTTCCCGTAACAAATGACAGAGCCGCGCCGACTGCGAGCAATCCGCCGCCGCTCAAGATAATGCTCAAAACAAATGCCGTCGTGCCGCTTGAAAAAATATAAGGCAAAACCGGAATTATCGCGCCGCCGACAAAGGCGAAAAATGAACTTATCGCCGCCCCCCACGGCGAGCCTAACTCGTCTGTGTTCAAACCCAATTCTTCGCGGACGTGCGTTTCGAGCGCGAGTTTTTCATCGGACATCACAATATCCGATAACTTCGCCGCTTGTTCCGGCAAAATTCCCTTGCTTTCGTAAATGCCTTGCAATTCGTAGCGTTCTTCTTCCGGCAAAGTCGCCAGTTCTTGTTTTTCGACGGCAATTAATTTCTCGAAAGTTTCGCACTGGACGAGCATTGAGACGTATTCGCCCGCACCCATTGAGAACGCGCCTGCCAGCAGTCCCGCCACGCCCGCCAGCAAAACAAAATTCGATTCCATGTTTGCTCCGGCAATGCCCATCACCAAACTTAAATTTGAAACAAGCCCGTCGTTCACGCCGAAAACACCGCCCGCAGCGTTCCGGTTTGCGCTCCCTTTCCGTGTCGCTCTTTATATGCGATATAACTAAGCATTGAGTTTTTCAAATTTTCATGCTCTTCCATAAAATTACATTCGTTTTCGGACGACCTCGACCTATTTCCGTATTGATTCGGTTACTGGCGGAATGATTTCTGTTTCAGGTTTGATCTTCGGATTTTGCTGCATCAAATCAAGCGCAAAATAACAAAATACGACCGCTCCAATGGCGAAGATCGTATCGCCAAACATTCGCATCCAGCGCAGAGTTTGCATCAAATCGGTTTGCATAAATTCGGATGAACGAGCCGACCAGTAGCCGACC
>JANOXW010000331.1:0-2773 GCA_031418635.1 Acidobacteriota bacterium | reverse complement strand
ATTATGGAGAGACAGTGTATTGGAAGTAGGTTATGTCGGCAACCGTGCTCGTAAACAACTGACACACAACGATGTCAATCAAGTTAGTGAATCAAACAGAAAGGCTGCCGCTTTTGCCGCAGATGCTAATGCAGTCAATGCTTTGCGTCCTTTTAGGAACTATGGTTCGATTTATCAGTTTGAAAGAAACGGAAGAGGCAATTACGATTCGCTGCAAGTATTGTTCAGAACCAAGTTCACGAAGAATTCGCAGTTCCAAGCTGCCTATACTTTTTCGAGATCGCTCGCTGATTTCGGGTTGAATGATTCGAGTGGTGGAAGTAGTGATTTTGCAGTCTTAGATCGAAATCGTCGTTCGCTGGATTTCGCCGAGTCCGATATTAACCGTCCGCATATTTTTGTGGCGAATTTTATTTACAATTTGCCTACGTTTAAGGATTCGAATGCGTTTGTCAGAACTCTTGTTGGAGGATGGGAAGTAGCATCAATTATCCAAGTGTCGAGTGGAACTTCACTGACACCGCGATTATTTGCGACCGGTATCAACAATTTCCAGGCGGGAATCAGCGGAACCGGAACAGGGGTAGCTAATCAAAGACCAATTCGGGTTGAAAATCAGCCATGTACTGTTGAAGGCACAGCGGGACGTTTCTTGAATCCTAGAGCCTTTACTTTGATTGGTTATAAAATCGGAGAATCGAATGTCCAACGAACAACCTGTTCAGGACCTCCGTCCAAGAATGTGGATTTGTCTTTCTACAAAAACTTTTCACCTTCTTGGCTGACGAGTAGCCCTCTTGGCGAAGGAGCAAGAATTCAGTTCCGCTTTGAAATGTTCAATGCATTCAATACTACTCAGTATAGAGGAGATAGTCTGCAGACAATATTCTATAATGGGAGTGTTGGTTGCGGTGGTCTTACAACATGTAGTGCTACAAATAACACAATTACTTCCGCAGGCTTTGCCGGCGATTTTGGAATCGCCGGTAGAACCAAAGGAGCTCGTGAAATTCAGTATGCGCTAAAGCTATACTTCTAGACTTTGGTTGCTAAATTTGGGCAAGAGGATAAATGTCTAAAGCATTTACCTTCTTGCCATTTTTATTTTGTGTTATAATTTTTCTTACTTTGTAATTCAATTAAAACAAGTCTTTTATTCGTTATGTCTGCAAAAGTATTTATTTTTATTTTACTGATTTCAGCATTAAATATTGATGCTCAAAAGACAATCACGAAAAATGCTAATCAGACTTTAACGAATCAAAGTTCCCAGTCAAATACCGACGAACTCACAACGCATCTAAGCGCGGCGGAAACTTATCAAATTTCCGGCGATTTGATAAACGCTGCCATTGAAAACAAGGCGATCATCGGTATTGCCATTCAGCGAATCGGTAACATCGCTGTCGAAGAAGGCAATTATTCGGATGCGGTAAAACTTCTTAAACAATCAACAACTTACCTCGACAATGCACCGAACCGGACTAATCTGGCGATTGCTTATTTGCGGTTGAATCAGTTGGATAAAGCCGCTGAAGAAGCGCAAAACGCTATAGATCTTGACCCGAAATACGCAGGCGCACATTACATTTTGGGGAATATTTATTTCACCAGAGAAGACTATAAAGCGGCACTTCCCGAACTTGAAAAAGTTTTGCTTCTCGCGCCGGACTTCGAGTCGGCACGTGCGCTCGGACTGACTTATCTTTACCTGAAACAATCAGCCCGTGCGAAACTTTTGTTCGACGAAATGATCGCATCGGTCGGCAAAGACACTCCTGATCTGCACGTCCTTTTCGGTCAGGCTTATGAACAGACCAATTATCCGCTCGAAGCCGAGCGCGAATTTAAACGCGCTTTGGCAATAGAATCGAAACATCCGCGAGCCAGTTTTTTTCTCGGTTATGTGATTCTGCAACATGGCGGAAGCGAAAGATTGAGCGAAGCCGGCAAGGCATTTGAAGAAGAACTGAAACTTTCACCCAACGAATTTTACGCGAACTTTTTTGCAGGAGTGGTCGCTTCGTCACTCGGCGACCACAAAAAAGCTATCGGTTATTTTGAAAAATCTATCAAAGCTGACACACAAAGAAGTGCGGCTTATTTATTTCTCGGTCAGTCGCAATTGGAACTAAATGATTTGGATTTGGCGGAAAAGAATCTACGGCAGTCTATCATTTTATCGAAAACGAATGCGAAGGATAATTTTGAAGCACGGCGGTCACATTTCTTGCTCGGACGACTTTTGGTCAAAACTAACCGTAAGGAAGAGGGTGAAAAAGAATTAGCAAAAGCACGAGAATTGCAAGAACAATCTATCCAGTCGGCGCGTGATGAAATCAGCCAGATTTTGGGACAGGTTATCGGCGATAAAAAGAGTTCAAACGCTAATAATCAAATTAATTTGACGGATCAGTTAAAGCCCGTTTTATCGCTGGAAAGAACCGAACAAATAAAAAAACTCAAACCGTATTTGAGCGAAATTTTGGCGCAGGCTTTTCATAATCTCGGCGTGATTGCCGTCCAAAATTCGCAGACCGAAAACGCGCTGGATAATTTTGCGTCTGCTTCCGAATGGAATATTGATTTTCCGGGATTAAATAGAAATTGGGGTATTGTAGGTTTTCGCGCCGGACAATTCGATAAGGCAATTAAACCGCTTCAGAGACACTTAAAGGCGAATCCGAATGATAATCTAATCAGGCAGATGCTTGGCGCAAGCTATTATTTTAAGCAAGATTTTGCCCAAGCTGTCGAAACCCTAAAACCGCTT
>JANOXW010000330.1:0-6202 GCA_031418635.1 Acidobacteriota bacterium | reverse complement strand
GTTATAACTGACCATAGTTCTTGAAAGACGTGGCGGTTTTGTTTTCTCAAGGTTGAAATGAAACTTTGGATTCGGCTGTAACTTTCACTTCCGCCTATGACACTCTTCAATTGTTTCAGGTAACTCAACTTTCACATTGTTATCATATTACTAATCGGCTAATATTCCTTTTTGACCTAATCAGCTACGGGAAAAGTTGTCATTCTCATCAACGAAACAACCCAAAGTCAGGCTGAATATACGACGATGGCACTCAGACTCGCGCCGCATGCAACTGCTATCGGAAGCACCACTGCGGGAGCGGACGGCAATGTCTCGCAATTTTATCTGCCCGGAGGAATCAGCACGCTGATCAGCGGTATCGGAATTTATTATCCCGACGGCAGAGAAACGCAAAGAATCGGAATCATCCCCGATATTGTTGTAAAACCCACCATCAGAGGAATCACGGAAGGAAAAGATGATCCGCTCGAAAAAGCGATTGAAATCGTAAATAGGTAAAAATAACCATATACCGAACAAGTCGTTTGGTGCGGAGGGCGTGAAGAAACGGATAAATAACCAAGGCGATTCAATCTGAGTCGCTTTTTATTGTTTTTGAACAACAGCTTTGAGCATCGCCCGATATGATTCCGCCGCAAAGCGTTTTTGGAGATAGTGAACAAATAAAAAACCGATTTTTGCCAGCAAACCATTCGGTTTTGCAAAAGCGTATAACTCATACCAAACGCTGTCGTCGGCTTTGTCCCACTCGACGATAAATTGTTCTTCACCTTGTTCCGAATGTTCAGAAAGAGTTCCAAACCCAAAACCGAAGCGATTAAATTTTCCACTTTCTTCGTCAATCAGATAAATGATACGACACGGATTCAACGACCAAAAACCGAGATGCCTGACCAAAGTTGCGACAACTTCGCCTTTCTTGATTGGTGCGTTTGAAGGGCAAAGTTGCGTCCAACCCAAAGCATACATCTGCCACACTTCAATAGCTTTGACCGCATTTTTATATGTTTGCTCACCACTGCCCAATTCTTTGCGATAACGGTTGATTGGATAACCGTCGGGCGCGTTATGACCTTTTGTCGCGCCAACCTCTTGATACGAAACCGGCACGTCAGATTGCGCGACGATAAACTCGTTGATTTCTTTCTCAGAAGGTTTGTGAAGCAAAAACATAAGGCGATTCTCATTTGTTAAGTCTTCTCATCTGTTTGAGCAAAATATCGGCGTGTTTTTTCGGTGAATTGATATTTTTCAGGACGATTTTGCCGTCGGTTTCACTAGCGTTTTCGATGATTAAATCGCCGAAGCCGAGAAGTCTTTGCGGAACTGTCGCCGTTACAATCACGTCTTGAATCGTGCGAAGCGGAACATTTCTAGTCGTGTGCGAAATTAAACCTTCATCAATTTCAATCTTCGCGTCGGTCAGCGTGTAGCGCACTAATTTTTGTTTGAGGTGAAAATACGCCGGAATCAAAAGCAACGAAAGTCCGGCAATGACCGAATACCAAGCCGAAAGATTGGTAAAGCTAAATAGAAAAACTAACAAAAACGCACCTAAAACCGCCAAGCCGTAACCGGCTTTGACAAACAGCAACGTCGGACGAATCGTAAAAATCTGCATTTCGTCCTCGTCGTTTTATTTATTGTTAATCGGACGCGCAATGCGTGTTTCTTCTTCGGCTTCGAGAAGTGTGCCGCATTTTTGGCAATAAACCGCTTCATCCGAATTGTTCGCGCCGCATTTTGTGCAAAACATAAAATTAGTTTCAGGTTTCAAGTTTCAAGTTAAAATCTTCAAACCTGGAACTTGAAACCTGAAACTTGAAACTTAATGATACAGGAATTGTTATTTTCACACAAAAAAACGCGGCTGAAACTTTTCAGCCGCAAGTCATTTTCAGACCAGAGGAGAAGAAAACGGGGTAACCCAAAGAACTATTGATTGACGAGTCGCATTTTGCCGTCGGATGTTTTGATTGGCATCACTTTTGCTTCATAAACCGTCAGCGGGACTGATATCTTCTTTTCGAGTTTGACGGCTTGCTCATTAGTAACCTGACGCACGACTTTTGATAAATTCGGACTTATAACATCGTTATATCGTGCCGAAATTCGCCGCACATATTCCTGTGTTTCACGATATGGCGGAACGCGATTGCCGTATTTCATTACCGCGCCTTCGCCCGCATTGTAACCTGCCAAAGCCAAGACAACATCGCCGCCAAACGTATCCAGCAACCAGCGCATATATTTTACGCCGCCTTCGATATTTTGTTTCGGATTATAAATATCGCTGACACCGAACCGCGCCGCCGTTCCGGGCATCAATTGCATCAAACCGCGTGCGCCTTTGTATGATGTCGCTTTTAATTTGAACGAAGATTCCTGATGCATCTGCGCGTAAATCAAAAGCGGATCAATCCCGTAGCGTTTGGACGAATCAACAATATAGCTGTCAATAACTGTATCGCCGGTCGTAAAATTGCCTAAACTATTTCCCGCCGACATCAAAAACTTTGAATAATTAATTAATTGAGCAGTATTTTGCAAACTCAAACCTTCCTGCACACTCATTTTTTGTTGAACGGTTTTCTTGACTAATTTTTTACTTTTACTTTGTGGTTCGACAATCTTAATAATCGTCGGCGTAACAATTTCGACACCTTTAGCCGTATCAAAATTATCAAAAATCCGCCGCGATTGAGCAATTGTCGGAATTGACAGCAGTAAAAGGACAAATATATTTAGTAAAGTTTTGTTCATCTTCAAAATCCTGCATTTATAGGGTGGATTTGATAGCAGGGTTTTAATGTAAAAATTTGGGGGCTCTCCTTTTTTTAGAGCAAACCGAAAATTTATCGTTTCGCTCCTATTTAAAACAAAACAGTCAAAGCCAATTTGTTTCCAGAAAAACTTGAACAATTTTAAACAAAATTTTACAGATATGGATTGTTGACCTTAAATTGAAATCTATGAGTAATTCAAATTAAGCGAAAAATCTTCGGACTACTTACCAAAAAATACTGACTTCTAATAATTTGAAAATTACCGGAATTGTCGCACACAATAAATAAAGTCTTCTTTTATTTGTTGATAATTCTCATCTTTTTGAAATAATTTTCCGCTGACAAAAGTTCCGTAAAAATGCGAAACATTGCTTGAATAAACTATGGCAGAAGCCAAATTGTCCACTTTCACATTTGCCAACAAGGGTGTGTTCGAGTCAATCACACAAGCGTCAAAATCTGCGCCGATAGCGAAAAATTCCGTTTGAAAATTATTCATCGCTTTGCGTCCCGCAATCGTCGCTTTAGTGATTGCAAACAAACCGCTGTCAGCTATATTTTCGTCGCTGAAAGTGTTTCGTTTGTGCGTGATAAGTCTTTGCCCGTAATCCAAAAGTCGCAGTTCTTCCAGCGGATTTATACCGACATTGCTGTCCGTGCCGATGCTCCAATTTCCGCCGTATGATTGATATTTTCTCAACGGAAAAATGCCGTCGCCGAGATTACCTTCGGTGCTTGGACAAAGCACGACATTCGCGCCTGTTTTCGCCAATCTTTCAGTTTCATTCTCGGTCAAATGCGTGGCGTGGACGAGGTTGGATCTTTCGTTTAATTCGACATTATCAAGCAGCCATTCGACCGGACGTTTTCCCAAAAAACTCAGGCAATCTTCGACTTCTTTTAACTGTTCGGCAACGTGAATGTGAAACGGAATATCATTCGGTAATTCATTCACAGTTTTCAAAACATCTTGCGCCTCAACGCCACGCAGAGAATGAATTCCGATGGCGATATTTGCGCCTTCATATTGTTTGCAAACTTTTGCCGAAGCGTTAAAAAGTTTGACATAATCTTCAAAAGTTTTCGAGATAAATCTTCGTTGCCGTTCATTTGGCGGCTGACCGAAACCGCCTTTTTGATAAAAAATCGGAATCAGCGTAATTTTAATTCCTGCATCTTTGGCGGCTTCGACCAACGCTTCGCTCATTATTGCTAAATTATCAAATTGCGCCCCGTTTTTATCGTGATGAATGTAATGAAATTCGGCGACGTTTGAATAACCGTTTCGCAACAATTCGCTGTAAAGCATCGCGGCAATTTTTCTTAATTGTTCGGGATTGATATTGAGCGCAAGACGATACATCGCTTCGCGCCACGACCAAAAATCATCGGCATTATTTGAAATCGAATGATGCTCGCTCAATCCAGCCATCGCATATTGAAAAGCGTGTGAATGAGCATTTTGAAACGCGGGCAGCGCATAACCGTCAATCTGAATTGCATCGGCACTTTCGGTTTGCGAAATCGCCATGATTTTTCCCGTTTCATCAATCGAAACGCAAGCATTTTCAAGCCAGCCGTGATTTTGGAGTAATGCTTTGAAGCGATACGATTTCATTATTTTTTTGTCAGATGCGCGAGCAGATTTTCAAAAACGGTTTGCAAAACTTGTCGCATTTCGTTGGCGCGTGATTCGTTAAAGGTGAGTTCATCATCGTTCATATAATTCGTTTTTGCCATCTCCAGCTGCAATGCGTGAATGTTTTTTTCGGGCTTTCCGAAATATCGCGTAATATGTCCGCCTTTGAACGGCGAATTGTGATTAACGCCGTATTTCCCTGATTTTAACTCGTTCAGCGCAATGTTAATAATCTTTTCATCAGCAGATTTTTCGTCGTTATCGCCTAAAATCAAATCGGGAAAAGGCTCATCTCTAATCGTCGGCACAAATCGGCGAATCGAATGCGCGTCCCACAGCAAAACTTGTCCGAATTCGTCTAACCTTTCGGCTAAAAGACCTTCGATTTTGCGGTAATAATGCCAATAATAATTTTTCAAACGACGTTCGATTTCTGCATCGTCGGGAAGATATTTTTTATCAACATAAATTTCATTGCCGAGAAAATCCGTTTTCGGCACGAGTTCGGTGATAATTCGTCCGTCGTTATACAAAGGTTTGCTATGCGGATCGCGGTTTAAATCAATTACCCAACGACTGTATTTCGCGTGAATAACCGTAATTCCGAGTTGCGGCGCGAAATTGTATAAATCGTGGACGAACCAATCGGTATCGTCCGGTTGGGCGATTAATTTGGGGCGATAATGCGCTCTCAACTCATTGGGAAACTCAATGCCTGAATGTGGAACGCTCAAAATTATCGGAACTTTTTCAGCTTTCGGTTCGATTATAAAAAAAAGATTATTCATTCAAGTTTTAAAGCCGACAGGTTTTTTAGAAATTTAGCAAATCCCAAATTCCCTTGAAAAATATGCCAATAAGAAACAAACTAGCCAATATAGAAGCCACTAAAAGAACAATCAAAGCTAAAATTATCAGCCCGACAAAAAGATAATCGCCCGTCGTGCCGACATTTTTTCCGGTGGCGCGTTCCCGGATCAAATCCATATTTTGCTTGTTCGATTTCCAGAAAAAATCGAACGCATCGCCGATAAACGGAATCGTGCCGACCAGATAATCCAAACCGATATTAAACGCCATCCTAACAAGCGTAATTTTCGGCACGCCGTAACGCACACCCGCGACAAGAATATAAAACGAAGCCAGCGAAGTTAGCGAATCGCCGACATTCGGTATCAAACCGATTAGCGCGTCAAGCCCGAAACGCCAACCCACAACCGGAATCTTTATCCAATCGTCGAGATATTTTGAAAGACTTTCGAGGCTTTCTTCAATTTCGATTTGCTTGCGTTCTTCTTTCGTCAGCGTCAAACGCTGGCGATTTTGTAATTCTTCCATAATTTTTTAGCCGCGAATAAACACAAAATTTGCAAGTTAATAACGCAGCTTGTATGTCCTGAAATTTTATCACCGACTTTCAACTTTCCGTTTGATTGTAACCAATTCGCATTATTTCGGAAAGCAGTAATTCACTACCTAATTATGCAGATAGAAAAATTTCAGTGTAATTTTCACTCTAATTATGGTTAAATAAACCAAATTTCTATTTGTATAAAATAAATATTATGGCTTGGTTAGATAACGGAGAAATCATTGCCGACATCGGCGAATTTATTAGTGAAGATTTGGGGCGTGGCGACATTACGACACAATCAACCGTGCCGAAAGACGTGCGCGGAATGGGCAAGTTTTTGGCAAAAGAAGATTTAATTGTTTGCGGTTTAGAAGTCGCTGAAGCGGTTTTTATGCATCTCGACCCCGAAATAAATCCGAT
>JANOXW010000329.1:0-15770 GCA_031418635.1 Acidobacteriota bacterium | reverse complement strand
GTTGCTGAACGGATTCCAAAAGCCGACAAACTTCTTCGCTTTGAAATTGATTTAGGCGAAGAAAAACCGCGTCAAATCTTGGCAGGTTTAGCCGAATATTACGAACCTGAAAAATTAATCGGCAGAAAAGTCGTCGTCGTGGCGAATCTCAAACCGCGAAAAATGCGCGGACTCCAATCGCAAGGAATGATTTGCGCGGCATCTTTGGAAGACGGAACAGGCGAAAAACCGGCGTTGGCAAGTTTTATCGAAAATGTGGACATCGGCGCGAGATTAAAATAAAAGGAGAATTTATGAAGTATATTTTATCTTTAGTTTTCATTTTTAATATTGGTGGATTAGTTGCTTTAGCACAATCTCCGCCTCCACCTCCGCCTCCATTAATTTACAAGGCACCCGAAAAAAACGAACTTAAAGAATTTGTTTCAGAGGACGAAAAATTTCAAATTAGTTTTCCGGGTGTTCCCAAAGTTACGAAACAAGAATTGCCAAACGGAAAAAACACAAATTATCGAGTCTATCGGCAAGGTTCTAATTCAGTGGTTAGCGTTACTGAATTTAAATTTAATTTAGAAAAAAGTAAGGAAAAAATCTATGAAACCATCCGAACCATTATTCTGAAAGCACCTAAAACCAAAATTGAAGCCGAAAGGCATATACAATTAAATGCAATATCAGGTGAAGAATTTGATGTGCTTTCTGATTATCAATATCAAAAAATAAGAGTTTTTATAGTTGGGAATAAAATGTATGAAATAAGGAACGACGTAACAAATTGGCATATCATTGGGGACAAAACTAAAAAAGAATTTTTCGATGAAACCAACAGATTTTTTGACTCATTCAAGTTTTTAGAAAATATATAATGCAATTTGAATGGGACAAAGAAAAAGCTGAAAGAAATCTCAAAAAACACGGTGTAGGTTTTGCCGAAGCTGGAACCGTTTTTGGTGATTTATCTGCTAAAATGTTCTTTGACGACGATCATTCGTTTGATGAAAAACGTGAGTTTATTGTCGGTTATTCAAAAATGAACAGGCTCTTGGTTGTTTATTTTACCGAACGTGAAAACCGAAAGATAAGAATTATTTCCGCGCGAAAGCCAACTAATATTGAACGAGAGGATTATGAAGAAAATGGATAATGATTTAGATAAAGATGAGATGAAATCCGAGTATAGATTCGATTATTCCAAAGCGCGACCGAATCGTTTTGCTGAAGAATATAATCAGATGCAACGAACAGTTGTGCTTGATTCGGATGTTGCGGTTGATTTTCCAAGTTCGGAAGCGGTCAATGAAGCGTTGCGTTTTTTGGCGAGAATTACGAAAGAACATAAGAGCGAACTAACTCACAAATGATTTTAATAGATTCATTTTGCATCGCTTGAAAAGGGCGACAACACGCCCGCGATAGCCACATTTTTGGAAGATGTGAAAAATAGTATGAGAAAACTTCTAATAATCTTTTTGATTTTGGTTTCAGTGGGTTTTTCATACGCGCAAAAAAGAAAGAAAGTGCCGAAAGTGCGGGCGGACGTTACGGTTAAAGGAAATTTTCCGCCTTTGCGTGAAAAACCGAATGAAGAAGACGTAGGAATTTGGAACGAATATAAATCGGCGGAATTCGGTTTTGAAGTTGTTTTTCCAGCGAAAAATGAAGACGTTTTTGATGACGAATTTAATGATGTAAAGTTTTTTCAAAGTTCTACGCGCAAAGCCAATTATGGCGTGATAATTAAACCTGTGCCGAAAGCAGTTAGTCAAAATGGACTCAATAATCTTTTTGAGAATGTGTTTGAACTAATATTAGGTGCGGATACGACGAAAACTATTAGCCAAAAAAATGTCAGACTCGGCAATTTATTGGGTAAGGAAATAATTTATGAAAAAGAGAGTTCAAAAGTTTTTAGCCGATTTTTTATTGACGGAAATAAACTTTACATTGTTTCAATGATTATGGATAAGAAAGATTACAAGCAAAGTTTTGACGATTGGGCTTTGAAGTTTCTCGATTCATTCAACCTGCCAGTAAAAATAAAAAATGAAGGTTGAAATCAATGAAAAATAGTTGGAAACCTTTAGCTGTAAAACTTTCGGTCAAGCGCGTAAGAAACTAGCAACAGAAAGAGCGCGACGATGGCAATAATTGGCGACTCATTAGCAAAATAATGGGCGGAAGCAGCAAGCAAAAAGTCGAAGAAAAATCCCGCGTAAGCCCATTCTTTTAATGTTTTCGATTGTTTGCTCAAAATCGCAATCACGCCTAATATTTTGGCAATCGCCAACGGATAAACGATATACGTCGGATAACCTAAAGTCGTAAATATCTCGGCGACTGCGGCGTGATTGAAAATATACATTCCTGCCGAGGCAAGCATCAATAAGCACAATAAACCAGTCGCAATCCAATAAACGATTCTCATATTTCTATTATTCTCCTGAACAAAAAATTTATTTCCGCGTAACTGTAAGATATAACAAGTTTTCCAATTTAGAAAGTTTCCATTATAGTTATGGCTAACAATGAGCGAAAATAATACGACATTAAAGGTTGAAAACGTAACCAAACGCTACGGCGATTTTACGGCGGTTGGAGATTTGAGTTTTAACGTCAAAGCAGGCAGAGTTTTCGGGTTTCTCGGTCCGAACGGCGCAGGGAAAACGACGACGATTCGGATGATTGTCGGCATTACTGCGCCTGATGAAGGACACATCGAACTTTTCGGCGAACGAATTTCTAACCAATCGCAAAATCGCATCGGTTATTTGCCCGAAGAACGCGGGCTTTATAAAAAAATGAAGGTGCAAGACCAACTGCGCTATTTTGCCGCTTTGAAAGATGTTTCACAGACAGAAGCCGACAAACTGATTGATTTTTGGCTTGACCGAATGAAACTGTCGGAATGGAAAAAGAAAAAGACGACGGATTTATCAAAGGGAATGCAACAGAAAGTTCAGTTTATTTCAACCGTTTTGCACAATCCCGATTTGTTGATTTTGGACGAACCTTTTTCAGGACTTGACCCTGTAAATGTCGAATTTCTGATCGAAGTCGTCGCCGAACTCAAAGCGCAACACAAGACGATTATTTTCTCGACACATTTGATGGAAACCGCCGAAAGACTTTGCGACGACATTATTTTAATCAACAAATCGCGCAAAGTTATCGGCGGCACATTGCGCGAAGTAAAGACGAGTTTTAGTAAAAATCTGATTGCCTTGCGGTGCGTCGGCGGCGAAGCGGTTTTGGCTGACAAAGGTTTAGTTGCAAAAATGGTCGAACACGCCGACGAAAAGGAAATCGAATTAGCGGAAAACGCTGACGCGCAGATTCTGCTCAAAAGATTGATTGAAAGCGGCGCGACAATTTCAAAATTTGAACAAGTTGAACCAAGTTTAAATGATATTTTTATTGAGAAAGTTGGTAAAATCTAGTTGAAGCCTGTGCGTATTAAGTTCTGTGACATCAGCAGTTATAATTTGATTTTAGGCATCAAGAGTTAATCATTGCAAAAATGATTAAAATTCGGATTGATGTCAATTGAAAATTGTTCCGAGTTTTTTGATGCTTTATTGAGTTTAATTGAAGAAATAAAACTTGGCTATCAAGAGCCAAATAATATCGTCAAGCGTGGACGAAAACTGACTTTTTCGCATTTGTCTTTTCTATTTTTGGCAGTCGTAGCAGTTTCACTAAGACTTTTTCCGAAAAGAGATTATTTATGCACTGGCTTCAAATTAGTTGAGCTTAATCAAAATGATTCTCAAAAAATTATGAAAATTCTGGTAGCGGGAATGGGCAATGTCTTGCGTGGCGACGACGGTTTTGGTATTAGAGTGGTTGAAGAATTAACGAAAAATCATACTTTTACCAAAGGCGTTGACATTTATGAAGCAGGCATCGGCGGTATCAGTTTGGTGCAGGAATTGATGAACGGTTACGAAGCCTTGATTGTGGTTGATGCGGTGGAAAAAAATGCCGCCGCCGGGACGCTCTTTGTGCTTAAGCCGTTGGATAATAAAATCGAACTTCAAAATCTCGAACTTCATCAAGCAATGGTTGATATGCACTATGCCGATCCGTCGAAAGTTTTGCTGATGGCGAAAGCCTTAAACGTCTGTCCGCCAATAGTATTTTTGGTTGGCTGTCAGCCGGAATACGTTGATGAAGCGGTCGAAGGGCTGTGTCCGTCGGTTGCACGCGCCGTGCCGCACGCTGTCAGGGAAGTATTGGCTTTGATTGACGAACTGTTGAAAACTAATGCGCCGCTAATTTAGTGATTTTTTCTTCCAAATCGGCGACAACTTTATCTTGTTTGAGAGTTTTCCATAACTCGATTGATTGGCGGTAAAAGTTCACAGCAAAGTCCTTGTTTCCAACCGTTGCCTGCGCGTTGTCGCATTCGCTCAAAATGTAGGCTTGAATGGATTTTCGTGCGACATAGCGACTTGATTCGGCGATAATCGGCGATTTCCAATTTATATTCGCCGGGTTCGGCGCGTTCCGAAAGCGTGTAAATATCAATGCGATAATCGCCCGTTGCGTCCGTGGCGCATCTTATTTTTTCAGTTCCGCGTCCACTCGTCAGCGTGTCGAATTCGCCGTTCGGCGCAAAAACTTTGGTGATAATATCCACATCGTCTGTTCGACGGCTAAACCGACAAACAATCCTTTTTCGAGTTTCACCGTGTAAATATGAACTTCGTCGTTGAGAATGTTCTTCGTAACCGGATTTCCTTTGACAATCTGATTCGGGTCAGTCGTTTGATTTGAAAAACAACTGCACCCATTAAAGCAATCACAGAAACTGCGGTAACAAGCCAAAATCTTTTAATTTCATCTCTCATAGTTTTAAAAACTCGCGCCAAAAATTTGTCAACACTTCGATTTTTCGCACTATAATGATAATCTTTTGATGAATTTTTGTAATAATTTAGAGAGTTTGCCAATTTTACACGATGCTGAAAAATTCTTTTCAAATAGTCGCTGCGGTGTTTTTGATTTTTACAATCGCCGTTTTTGCCAATCCTCCAAAATACGGCGGAATCGTCGTTGTGGCAATTACGGGCGATCCGGGCGGACTGAATCCGGCGATAACCACGCAAGGCGGCGTTACAACTATTGGTGGCTCAATTTTTAGTGGATTGGTCGCACAGGATTTTGATTTGAATCCCGTTCCCGATTTAGCAACAAATTGGGAAATTTCCGGCGACGGGCGTATTTATAAGTTTCATCTCGCGCCGAATGCAATGTTTCACGACGGCGTGCCGCTGACATCGGCAGACGTGAAATTTACTTTTGAAGAGATGCTTTTGAAGTTTCATTCACGGACACGGGCAGCAATCGGCGATAATCTCAAAACGATTACAACGCCCGATGCTCACACGGTAGTTTTTGAATTTGAAAAGCCTTACGCCGCGTTTTTGCAACTGATTGATGTAACCAATGCGCCAGTTTTGCCCAAACATCTTTACGAAAACACCGATCCGTTGACCAATCCGTATAATATCAAACCCGTCGGAAGTGGCGCGTTCAAGTTTGAAGAATGGATGAAAGGCGATCACATCACTCTTGTCAGAAACGAAAGTTATTATAAAACGGGCAAGCCATATCTTGACAAAGTTATTTACAAAGTGATGCCGAATGCAGCGACGGCGGCGATTGCGTTTGAAAACGGCGAAGCTGATTTCTTTTATAATCCGGCACCGCTCGACGTGGAGCGTTTTGTGAAATTGCCGGGCGTTACGGTTACTGATAAAGGACGCGAAGCCGGTGCCGGAGTGGAAACAATTGTTCTCAATCTGAAGAACAAACCGCTTGCCGATGTTCGCGTCCGGCAAGCGATGGCGCACGCGATTGATAAACAATATATGGTGGATAAATCTCTGTTTGGAAAAGGGATTGTTGCCACCGGACCGATTTCACAAAAACTCAAATGGGCTTATAATCCGAATGTTACAAAATACGAACACGATTTGCCGCTTGCCGAAAAAATGCTTGACGAAGCCGGCTATAAACGCGATGCCGACGGTGTGCGGTTTCACCTAAAAGCCGTCTATGCGGCGGGTTACGCGAAGATTTTCGAGATCATGCACGACCAATTGAACGAAGTCGGCATCGTTTTGGAGATGAATCAAGTCGAATTCGGCGCGATGATTGATTTGGCGTATATCAAAAAAGATTTTGATGTCAGCGTGAGTTCGTTTGAAAACGGACCCGACCCGGACATCGGCGTAAAACGCACTCTGATTTCAAGCAATATCGGCGCAATTCCGTTTTCAAACGGCGCAGGTTATAAAAATGCACGAGTGGACGAACTTTTCGACCTCGCCGCCGCTGAAACTGACCGCCAAAAACGCGCTCGTTATTATTTTGAAATTCAGGAGATTGTTACAAAAGACGTTCCGTATCTGTGGCTTTACACCGGACAAGGTGAAACCGCTTATAAAAGCGAACTGCAAGGCGTTTTCGAGTGGAGCGCGAAATCAACCACCTATTTCGCCCAAGATGCGTGGTGGTTGAACGGCGCACGTCCCGACAATGCAAATTCCGAAGTGATAAATCAACGCCGATTTTATTTCTTTGTGATACTCGGAACAACTATTTTGCTTGCAGGTATCTTTTTTATTTACAAACGAAAGAAACGAAAAGCCTGATTCTGAGTTGAACGGTTAACAACAACTTTGCGTTCCTGCCTGAATCGGCGGACATTTGACCGTGCCGTAACTGCAAAATACGCAGCAATCTCCTTGCTGTGGCTTGAGAAAGGCTTGGCAATTTGGGCATTCATAGAAAAATGCACAGGCATCTGTCGGCATCGTTTCCAATTGTTTGTGATTGCACTCCGGGCAAGTAATTTCTGACTCTAAAATGACGTTTCCCATAATTTTAAGATTTTATTTTCTAAGCATTTTCCAACCAATATAAGTTATAATTATTCCAAGAATAAAGACAGATATTAAGATGCTGTCCTGTAAGAGAAAACTTAGTCCGAATGTTGCAAAGAGTCCTGCTAATATCCAAGTGAATCCGCAACATAGCAGAGCTAAAAAAGCACTCACGCCGCCTGCTCCTAAAAGAACCTTGCCAAGTTTATTTTGCGATTTTGTCTTCATAACAATTTCCTGAAAATGGGCGAACCGCATGCCGTTTGAAAGCTAAATTTGCAGTTCACCCATTTGTATTAAAGATTCAATTTAAGACAAAGGAACTCCCAAGCCATCCGCTCGGAGCGCATTTTCATTGATGCCTTGATTTGCACAGCAAGACGCAATTTTCCCGTCAATTACAACTGACGGAACTGCTTTAATACCGTATTCCTTTGCCCGTTTTGCCGCATCTTCCTGTTGCATATCCAAAACTTCGACCTCGCAGGATTCGCAAGCAATTTGTTCAACCAATTGGATGGTTTCATCACATAATCCGCAACCTGCGCTAAAAATTTCGACTTTTCTTTTGTTATTCATAATTTTTACCTCTTTCTAAAATCTTCTAATTCCAGGTTTTCAAGAATCGGACATTCACTGGCAGAAGCTTCGTTGCAACAACTTTCAACCAAAACTTCCAAAGAATTTTTCATTCTCCGCAAGCGTTTGATCTTGTCGCCGATGTCGGCGATCTTTTCAGTTGCACGTTTTCGCACATCTGAAGTCGTCGCTTTCGGCGTTACTCTTAAATCAAGTAATTCCTTTATTTCTTTGAGCGAAAAGCCTAATTCCTGAGCCTGTTTGATAAAACGAATTCGATTTATGCTTTCTTCTGAAAATATACGATAACCGGCATTTGAACGCGGCGGCTCCGGCAACAGACCGATTTTTTCGTAATATCGAACGGTTGCAGAATTCACTCCGATTTGTTTAGCAAGTTCTCCTCTGGTTAATCGTTTCATCAAATTCCCCTCACATAATCAAGCATACACCTTGCATTTGGGTGCAAGGTCAAGTCGTCGCGTGAAATTTTTATGGAAAGTTTTCCAGACAACATTAGGTTGTGTTTTTGAGAAAATCAGGACTATTGATCTAACCTACTATTGTTCAGTTGCGCCGCTCGCGTTTGCGGATTGAGAGTTATATTGAGCGCGTCGCCGACGATGTTGAGCGACAACACGAGTAAGACGAGAGCAAGCGTCGGAAAAGCGATTATCCACCAACCATCGCGCATAAAATGTTGTCCGTTGTGGAGCATCGAACCCCAATTGATGCGCGTTGCGTCGCCGATGCCGATGAATTCGAGCGCGGCTTGCAGAATAATGACTTGCCCGATCATCAACATCATTTTTGTAATTATCAAAGGCAGCGCATTCGGCAAAATTTCGTGTAGTAAAATTCTCGTGTTGCTTGCTCCCAACGCTCTCGACGCTTCGACAAAATCCCGTTCTTTTAATGACAAAACTTCCGCCCGGACAAGCCGCGCCATCGTCGTCCAATAGGTGAAACTCAAGATAATTATCAAGTAAAAAAATGTCGAACCGAACAGCGCGACGATGATTAAAGCAAGAAAAAAGCGCGGCGGAACGAGAAAAAGTTCGGTTACGCGCATCAGAAAATCATCCCAAAAACCGCCCGCGTAACCCGCCGTTGCGCCGACGAATATACCGATAAAAGCACTCAAAAGCGTAACTATCACGCCAAGCAAAAGCGAAGAACGCGCTCCGTAAATCACACCGCTAAAAATATCTCTGCCGAGGTCGTCCGTGCCGCATAAGAATTCGTTTGAAGGCGGTAACAAAGTTGCGTCGGACGTTCTAAGCGGATCGAACGGCGCAATTTGGTCGGCGAAAATTGCTGTCAAAACGAAGAGAATCAAGACCAAAAAGGCGACAAATGCTAGTTTGTTTTGCATCAAAATTTGTTGATATTCGTGCATTTGTCTGTTCATTACGTCTTTATTTGAAACTCAACGGCTATATTTTATGCGCGGGTCGAGTAACGTATAAGTCATATCGGTCAAAAAATTGACGACCACCACCGAGATTGAAATAAGCAAAAAAAGTCCCATCAAAACAGGATAATCTCTGGCGGCGATGACTTCAATCATCAAACGTCCGAGTCCGGGATAAGCAAATACGGTTTCGACCAAAACCGCGCCGCTTAAAATCATTCCGAGATTTGCGCCGACAACCGTAACTATCGGCAAAAGCGCGTTGCGAAGCGCGTGAGCGTAAAAAACTTTTCGTTCGCTAACGCCTTTGGCACGCGCCGTCGTGATAAAATTTTCGTTCAAAATATTCAGCATTTCGGTACGAGTCAGCCGCATAATCAGCGCAATCTCGATAACCGCCAACGTCACAACGGGCAGAACGAGATGTATCAGCAAATCGAACAAATAAGCCGCCCCCGTTAAATTCTGATTTACCGAACTAATGCCCTGCGCGGGGAAAAATCCGAGATACAGCGCGAAAAAAAGCAGAAGTATTTGACCGATGGAAAATGACGGAAAAGAATTGGTGAATAATGCAAAAGTTGTCGCCGCCCGGTCAAAAAGTGAGTTTTCACGACGTGCCACCTCGACTCCGAGAACTACTCCGCCGACGGTTGCCGCCACAATCGCGCTTCCCGTCAGTAAAAACGTGGCGGGAACACGCGAGAAAATAACGGCGGCAACCGATTGTTGATAGCTCAACGAAAATCCTAAATCACCGCGCAAAATATTCGTCAGATAAACCCAAAGCTGAATTAACAAGGGTTTGTCCAAACCAAATTTGGCGCGAATCAAGGCGTAATACTGCTCATCGCCACTCTGTCCGGCGAGATAAACAACCGGATCGCCCGGCGCAAGATGGATTAGAAAAAAATTTACAACAATTAAAACGAGGATGAGAATAACCGATTGAATGACGCGCCGGACAATAAAACGAGTGGATGTTCGTAAAAAAAGTTTTTTCATAAAAAAACTTCGGCGGTGATATATTTTCCGACAATAAATTTTTGAGGCTTAATGATTATGAGCGATGGCAAGACACGGTTCGCCGCTTTGACAATCGCAATTCGGGTCGTCGCATTCGTAATGTCCTTGTTTGGTCATTCCTTCAAACTCGTCAGCAAATCTGCGTCCGCCTTCTTTGATGCCTGTTCCGGTTAGTTCGTAAAGATCGGAAAAATCAGAATCAACTAGGTTTTTGCGCTCTAATTCCGATAAATTCGCTAACAGAATTTCATCGGAAGCGTCGAGAAATTTCTTTAATTGAACGATGTTGATTTGTTCGCCGAAACCTTCGCCGCGCATCCAATACATCACTTGTAAAATCTCGTCCTGCCAAAAAATACTCGGATTTTCGTCGGTTGTTATCAATTCGGTCGGTTGTTTTTGCATATTTTACTCATCCTTCGGCAAAGCGACTTTGACAATTCCATTTTCCACTTTCATCGGCAACGATTCAAGCCGCAAAGCAGGATTATTCATCGAGCGTCCCGTTTGCTGCACGTCGAATTGATGACCGTGGCACGGACAATTTAAGATATTTCCTTCTAAAAAACTTTGTTCCAGCGAACCGCCGCCTGCCGGACACGCATTTTGAAAAGTGTAAATCGTTCCCGCAACATTGCACAGAAGCAAATTTATCCCGCCCAAATTTACGACGCGCAAATCGTTGTCGGGAACTTGGTCGGTGCGGATAATCGGCATCATATTTTCCGCCTGCGCTTTGGTCGGCGCGTTTTTTAGCGATTGAATCTGCACTAAATTGACGGGCGGTTTTGGCGGGGCGATCAAATCTTCGTATTCGACATCGAGCAAATCGGGCGTGTGTTCGCGCAAAGCGTGTTCGATTTCGGCTTTGAGCATCGCAGACGAAACATTGACGGTTGACGTGCTGCCGATGAGTCTGAGGCGGGCAGTTCCGTTTTTGACTTCGACGAGTTCGACATCTGCGCCGTAAGCATTTAGTTGATCACGGGCGATTTCGAGTGCGTTTTCGATGCGCGTTTCAAGCGGTTGCGTCATCAAATCGTGAATCATCAAAACTGCCTGCACGAGTTCGTCGTTGCTCAATTCCTCCACGATTTTTTCGCCTTCGGGTTGCGCGGAAACTATTTCAACGATGCGCTGTAACGCGCCGTGATGAAGGTCGAGCAAAGTATAAACAAGAGCGCGGACGTGATTGCGAACCGCTTCTTCCGGGTGCTGTTCGATTGATTCGAGCAGAATATTTAACTGGTCGAAAGCGGTTGTTTCTTCTACAATTTCGGTGGTTGGTTCACTCATTTTCTACATTTGCCGTCGCCTTTTCTTTAACAATGTCCGAGAATTCATCAAACCGCGCCGTAATTTCGGGACTGCATTCAAACCCGATTTCCGAATTAACCGGCTCCAGGTCTAATACGACGACTTCTGGCGGCAAGGCTTTGAAATACTGCAAAATCTGCATCAAATTGTCTAAACTGATAATTCCTGTAACCGATTCCGCGACGCATTCCTGCACTACTTCCTCATCAAGCGGAGCAAAATCCCATTTGGAAACATCCAAAGTTCCGGGTTTGCGTCCGTCGCGTTCGGTTGCCGAAACGAAAACTACGCGGTCGTATTTACCGGGATAATCCTGAAACCATTGCAAAACCGCAATCGCCCCGAAACTCAAATTTTCGAGGTCGAAATTTTCCGTCCATTTTTGCTTCTTTAAATGCGGAAGCAAAACCTGTCCGAAGGATAAATCTTTTAAATTCGGATGCCCGACTCCGGCAATAAGAGTTTTCATAACAAGACTTAATGATACTTGCAAACTAGATTTTCAGCAACGAAAACGGGAGATTTTGTTAGATATTTACTATTACTATCTGTTGAAGAATAGACTATAACAATTCAAAATGACGCGAATCCGCTGTTTTTTCCGGCGTTAATTTTCTATTCCAAATCAACCCGACCATTTGCGCGTTGGAATTACGTTGGCGACAAATTCGACAAATTGATTGAAGCAGGTTTGCAGTCATCCAATCCCGACGACATGCAACGCATCGCCGCCGAATCAATCCACGTTGCCATTGACGAAGAAGCCGCGATGATTCCGATTGCCGGTTTGTTTAGGCTTTACGCGATGAAGAAAACCGTGCAAGATTTTTCCGCGCATCCATCGTCAACTAATCAATCTTGGACGCAGGTTTTTATCTCAAATGCGGAAACACGCACGAAGTAAGTGTGTTGATTTCGCATTTTCACACTTACCTCGTGCGTGTTTTCGCACTAAAATATTCAGACTTTTTATCCGTCAACGCCGCAAGCGCAGGTATTGATTTCCCGCACAACTTTGTGTTCGCCCGCGTAAATGTGTGTCGTGCAAGGCATACACGGATCGAAACTTCGCAGGGTTCGCAGTAAATCAATGCCTTTGTAATTTTTCTCGCCGTCAAATTCTTCGAGAATCGGCGTGTTCAAAACGGCTTCTTCATATGGACCGTGTTTGTCCCAAGCATCCATCGGCGAAGCGTTAATGGTTGAAGGCGTGATGATTTGATAATTGGTAACAAGTCCTTTGTCGAGTTCCATATGGTGCGACAGGAAACCGCGTCCCGCGCCCCAAAAACCGACACCGACGCGGTTTGATTTCGGAATCTCGAATTGGGTGCTGACCTTTGTTTCTCCTTTTTTCAGCAGGTCGAGACCTTTCATCCAATCGTTCATTGCGACCATCGCCGTGAACGCCACACCGTAAGCGCGGGCTTTGTTGCGCTCGAATGTATTCCAAACGGCGGGAATCTGCCATTCGATATTCATTTCCGGTTTTGCTCCCTTGGGCAGACGAATTTTCAAACTCCTGCCCGTAGATTCGATGAACGGATTCGGGCGAATTTTCTGCGCGGCGGCGGTGTTCCAAACGCGGGCGTAAGAACCGGCTTCAAAAACCTGTCTATCCCAGCGCGGGCTGGTTGACCAAGTGTATTTTTCGCGCCAATTTTGTCCCGACGGACGTGGCAGAGTTTCTTTGTTCCACGGATGATAGGGCGAAAGCGGCGCACCTTTCGGGTCGGTCGGATATTTCATACCGTTGCTGTTGCCGTCAGTCCATTTTTCGTAGAACGAATGTTCGATAAATTCTTCGATGCCGAGATTGATGCTTTGCAAATCGGTCGTTACGAGTTCACCGCCAATCACCGCGCCGGGCGTTGCCCAACGATTGTTGCCCCAAGTGTTGCAATTTTCATACGTCGCGTCGTAAACGTCGGGATCGTCCCAAATTCCAAAGTCAACCATATTCGCTGCTCGCATTCCATTTTTCTTATATTCGGGATTTGCTTCGTAGAAAAATTCGGTCAAATCATCCCAAATCGTTACTACTTTTTTGGAATAATCAAAAAACTGATGCAGACGAGTATAAATTTCGTTGAAGGTTTGTAAAGTTACGGTTGTGCTGACACCACCCGGAACAAGCGTTTCAGGATGCGGATATTTGCCGCCGATGGTAACGTAAGCCTCACGCGCCACCCGCGTCATATGCAACGCTTCGAGATACAGATTTCCCGACAGCGGATTCATATCCGTCATCAAATCGGCAATCGTCGTGTAGCCGTGATGTTCGGCGTTTCGCGCCGGCGTTTTGGTCGCCTTATCCCACAAACTCGGAGTCGTCGCTTTGACAATCAGTTCCGAATAATCGGGTCCGGCGAGCAAAAATAAATGAAGCGGATTGTCATACAAAAATTCGAGCGAGAGCATCAGATTTCGCACAATAATGCCGAGCGGGGGCGGCGTGATGCCGAACGCCATCTCGATGCCAAGCGCAGCGCACGACGAGTGAACTCCACCGCACACGCCACAAGCACGACTCGTGATAAAAATTGCATCACGCGGGTCGCGTCCCTGCATAATCAACTCATAACCGCGAAAAAGCGTCGCCATCGAACGCGCTTCGATATATTTGCGGCTACTCAAATCCGCCACGCCGTGAAACGCCAGCGCACCGGCAACGCGCGTTACGGGATCGAAATCAATGTCAATGTAACCGTTGCGCCCAATCAGTTCGCGCACCGTTTCGTAGGGCATTTGTTTGACTTCGCCAACCGAAGTTATCGCATTTTTGGTCGAATACGGATCACGGACACCTCCCTTTAGAAAAGCATTGCCCTGTTCGTCGAATTCAATCGGTAGATTTTTAAAGCACATAATTTTTTATCAGTTATCGGTTGTCAGTGAGCAGTTAGAAGTAAAAATGAGTCTATTGACAACTGCTCACTGCCTACTGCCCACTATTCTAAACTTCCGGCTTGTATTTGCTAATTGCCTCACGCGAGGGTTTGCCTAATTTAGTTCCCGGTTTGGCTGAGCCGGCGAACTGCATTTTTTGATAGAGATAGTGCATCGCTTGATTGACCAAAGACGGTTTTTCAAACGCGCCCCAACTGCTCGGAACTTTTCCGTTTTCTTCCCAGCGTTCTTCCATATTTTGGAATTTTTGCGTCATTCGCCGCAAACGCCGGATGACCGCGCCATATGTCCGCACGGCGTTGCTCGAAACATTTGATCCCGGCGGCATTTGATAAAACGGCGCGAATTTGTCGGGAAAACCGGGCATCGTGCAACCGATGCAAATACCGCCCGTGTTCATACAGCCGCCCATGTGGTTGATTGCTCCGCGCGATGTAATGTTACATTGCACGACCGGACCCCAACAGCCGATTTCTACCAGACATTCTTTGCCGCCGTATTCGGTCGCAAAAGTTCCTTCTTCGAAATAGCCGCCACGAACGCATTTGGTATGCACGGTGTCATTAAAAAGCCACGCCGGACGACCCAAAGAGTCGAATTCGGGAAGCGGTCCGATGCCTTGCAGAAACAGCAAAATCATCGCCACCGTTTCGGTAAAATTATCGCCGACGGGCGAACAACCCGGAATATTGATAACCGGCAAACCGGCGGTGCCGCGATAATCTTTGCCGAGATAATCCATCAAGCCCATTGCGTTGGTCGGATTGCCGGCGGCGGCGGGAATCCCGCCCCACGTCGCGCACGTTCCTACCGCGATTACCGCCGCTGCCCCCGGTGCAAGTCGGTTAAGCCATTCGGTTGTCGGAATCGGACGATGTTTGTCGCCGCCCAGATGCTCCGAACCGAGAGCCGACCAATATCCGCCCGTTGCCGACGCAATCCGTTCGTCGGCGATTGAACCTTCGTAACACACAACATATGGAGATTCGAGTTCGCCGCGTTCCGCCATTTCAAAATTGTGCATAAACTCACTTCCGGCTTCAACCGCCAATGCCGGATGATGCAAAATAAGTTGCGGCACACCCGTTACAGTGCCGTTCAGCAAATTTTCCAGCGGTGGATTAGTTGCGCCCGCGACACCAATCGTGCAACCGTCGCAACTCATTCCGGCAAGCCAGAAAACGTGAACCGTTTTTAATGGTCCAAAAGAAAGTTCTTGTAGCTTTTCTTCCGGCTTAACTTGACGCGCCACATTGTTGGTCGTCTGTGTTCCACTCAGTGATTTTGCATCGTCTAACATAATTTTCTCCTCTATTTAGCAATTCTGCTTCGACAAAACTTTACTCGCTGAAGAATTATTCAACGGCACTCGTTCACGCAAAGTTTCGGCGAGTTTTTCAACTTCTTTGACGACCGACGCATCAGAATTAAAATCATACAAAGATTTACCTTCCAAATCGGCTTGAGTTACGTCCGAATCAAACGGAATTTTAGCGATAATTTCCAAATCGTTTTTTTTGCAAAAATCCGTTACCGCTTTTTCATCTTCCGCGCTTCGATATTTATTAACGACGGCGTAAATATGATTGATGCCCAAGCTTCGGGCTAACGGCAATGTCCGTCGCGCGGTTTCG
>JANOXW010000328.1:0-6569 GCA_031418635.1 Acidobacteriota bacterium | reverse complement strand
GCCGGAGAGTTACTCACGGTAATGGTTGTCGAAGTAAATCCACCCGCACCGTTTCCAATCAAAATAGAAACAAAAGCGTTGCCGGTGAATGGCGTTACTGCTAAATCGGGAATGCAGTCGCGGTTAAAATCAGCCGTTACCATTTGATACGCGCCGCTGATGGTATTATTGATCGGTGTGTTAAAACTCGCGCCGTTACTGAGAAATATCTGAACTCTGCCATTAGTTCTGTCAGATATGGCAATATCGGGTCTGCCATCAACATTGAAATCGGCGGTTAGCATATCCTGGCACACATTTGAGGTGGTGAAAACCGCCGCTGCGCCGAAACCGCCCGCGCCGTTGCCGGACAAAACGCGCAGTTCGCTGTTGTTATTACAAATAGCGACATCGAGATTGAAGTCGCCATTAAAATCGGCGGAGGCAATAGAGGGCGAGCCACGTTCGGCGGCGATAAACGTCTCGGTCGTAAAATTGCCCGTGCCGTTGCCCAAGCGAATGTTGATTCCGTTAGCGATTCCGTCTTGCGCGATTGCCAAATCTGCGTTGCCGTCTTCATTGTAATCGCCGATAGCGACGGCATTCGGGCTGAGTCCCGTGGTACCGGCAAGGATATTTATTGACGCACCAAAACCGCCCGCACCGTTGTTTAAGAAAACGGCAATCGGTCCGAGTGCGGTTGTATTGGCTTTATTTAACGTCACCAAATCAGGTCTGCCGTCATTATTGACATCGCCGACAGCATAGCGCGGTGTTTGTGCCGCCGCGCCAATCGTGTAATCGCTTTGCAATTGCAAATTGATGGCTTGCGCTGTGGCTGTTAAAGCCAAACTGCCGCAAATTAACATAAATGACGCGATTATTATCCAATAAAATGCTATTTTGTTTTTCATATTTTTCTCCTATCTCCGAAACTGTTCAGCCTTATAATGATTCTCGTTAAGGCTTCTGATAATAAAATTTTTCAAACTGCAAGATTTCCTCTACCCATTACGCGCAAACAGGAGTAGAATTAGCTCAAGATTTTTATTAGCCTCAGAAATATCGGGAAATGATAACAGTTTCTCTGTTTTTTTAATGAGCGAAGTAACTAAAATGTTGGAAGATTACCGCAATGGCAATCGTGAGGTTTTAGACGAACTTTTACCGCTTGTCTATGGTGAATTGCGCCGACTTGCTCACAGCTATTTGCGGAGTGAACGTCAGGATTTGACGCTTCAAACTACGGCGTTGGTTCACGAAGCCTATCTCAAATTGATTGATCAACATTCCGTCAGCTTTGAAAATCGCGCCCAATTTTTCGCGCTTTCGGCAACGGCGATGCGCCGCATTTTGCTCGACAATGCGCGGCGGCATAGAGCCGAAAAACGCGGAAGCGGCGATAAAAAAATATCGCTTGATGATGTGGCGGAAGTTTCGGCGGATGTCAACGAAGATTTGATAGCCTTAGATTTGGCTTTGCAGGAACTCGAAGAATTTGATGCACCACAAGCAAAAATTATCGAACTGCGCTATTTCGGTGGTTTGACGATAGAAGAAACGGCGGAAGTTTTGCATATTTCACCTGCCAGCGTTAAACGCGAATGGACATTGGCGCGAGCGTGGTTGTTTAAGAAGTTGAAGGATAAATAATACAAGTTTGGATTTTGTGGAAAAAATTCTTGGACGCGTTTCTCGAAAGGTAGTGAGCGATTGTTTTTTAATCGGCAGCGATTGTAAAAGAATCGAGCGCGATTGAAAAACAATGGCGGTTGATATAAAAAGAATCGAACGCGATTGAAAAAGAGTCGAAGCCGATTTTTTTAGAATCGCGTTCGATGTAAAAAGAGTCGCATTCGATACTAAAAGTATTGCGTTCGATGTAAAAAGAGTCGCGTTCGATGTAAAAAGTATCGCGTCCGACCTTTTTAGTATTGAATTGATGCACCATTAAACTGTTTTTAACTTCGATGACTGAAAATCTCAACTATATTTGGTGAGTGAATAAAAAAAAATTTGAGCTAAGTTTCCGGTTTTTTGCGCGTAATGGATAAGGCAAGCTATGAAATCTGATGAGTGGCACAAAATAAAAGAAATTTTTAATGCGACGATTGATTTATCGGAAGTTGAACGTGCGAAAATTTTAGACACTTGCGACGAAAACTTACGCCGTGAGGTTAAAAAACTTATCGAAGCCAACGACGAAGCCGAAGATTTTATCGTTGAACCGGCATTAGTTGACATCGGTTTAGTCGAAGAAGACGAAGTTGATTTTTACGTCGGCAAACAGATTGATTCGTATAAAATTCTGCAAGAAATCGGACACGGCGGAATGGGAACGGTTTATTTGGCAAGTCGCGCTGATGAATCTTTCGATAAAAAAGTCGCCATCAAACTCATCAAACGCGGAATGGATACGAGTTCGGTTCTCAAGCGTTTTATGATGGAACGTCAAATCTTAGCGCAGCTTGAACATCCGAACATCGCGCTGTTGCTGGACGGCGGCACAACCGAAGACGGTTTGCCGTATTTCGTGATGGAATATGTCGAAGGTTTACCTGTTACGAGATTTTGCGCTTTGCACCAATTTTCCATCGAAGAACGTCTCAAAATTTTTCAATCAATTTGTTCCGCCGTTGCTTACGCGCATCAAAATCTGGTCGTTCACCGCGATTTGAAACCCTCAAATATTCTCGTAACCGAAGATGGCACACCAAAGTTGTTGGATTTCGGTATTGCCAAACTTCTTAATCCCGATTGGTCACTGAACACAGCGGAAGCGACAGCGACAATGTTTCGGGCGATGACACCTGAATATGCCTCGCCCGAACAACTGCGCGGTTTGCCCATAACGACAACCAGCGATGTTTATTCGCTCGGCGTTGTTTTGTATGAACTTTTAACCGGAACACGACCATTCAAATTTGAAAGCCTTCAACCCGAAGAAGTTGCCAAAATCGTTTTCACCACTGAGCCGATTCGTCCTTCGTCAGTTGCCTTTAGTCCTTTGTCTTTTGTTCTTAGTCCATCGTCGGTTGAGTTAAATCAGACCACATTGCCATACACACAAATAACAAATAACAAAGGACAAAAAACAAAAAACGAAGGAGAAAACCCAAAATCCAAAATCCAAAATCTAAAATCGCTACGCGGCGATTTGGACAATATCATCTTAAAAGCCTTACGCAAAGAACCTGAAAGACGTTACCAATCCGTTCAAGAATTTGCGGAAGATATTCGCCGACATCTCGTCGGGTTGCCGGTGAACGCAATGGCGGACACTTCTTTTTATCGTCTTAATAAATTTGTCAAACGCCATTACGTCGGTGTTTTTACTTCGCTTTTTGTAACATTGATTCTTTTATCCGCAACCATAATCACGGCTTGGCAAGCGGTTATCGCAAGACGTGAACAAACCAAAGCCGAGATGCGTTTCAATCAAGTCCGCGAATTGGCAAATATCGTTCTTTTTGATTATCACGACAAAATTAAAGAACTGCCGGGAACAGTCGAACTCCGTGAAAAATTGGTAACGGACGCGCTCAAATATCTCGATAATTTGGCGCAGGACAGCGACGGCGATATTTCTCTGCAACGGGATTTGGTCAAAGCCTTTGACAAGGTTGGCGAAGTCCAATTTGGTCTTACTAACGGAAATCTCGGCAATTCAAGCGGTGCTTTAGAAAGTTATCGGAAGGCGTTGAATATTGCTGAAAAAGTTACTCAGGATAAAAATGCAACCGACGAAGATTTTCTCAGTCTTGCCAACACTTATACGTCAATCGGCGGCATTATGGGCGAAACCGGCGATATAAAAAATGATATTTTGATGAAGCAACGAGCCGTTTCTATTCTTGAAAAAATGATTGCGGCTAAACCTGAAAATACCGAATTACAAGATAATTTGGCGAAAGTCTATTGGTATCTCGGAACTCCGTTGACGATTATCGGAGATGATGAAAACGCCGAAGAAAATTTCCAAAAAGCCGGAAAAATCTATGAACAATTAGCCCAAAAAGAACCGCAAAACCTGAAACATCAAAGAAACATCGCGCTGACTTATAAATATTTGAGCCGATTGCTAACGCGCCAACATAAATTCACCCAATCTATGGAATTTGCGCGACAAGCCTTGGAAATTGATAAATCTCGTGCTGTTTATTTGCCAAACGAAACTCAAGTTCAATATGACGTTTCCGCCGATTATAGTGAAATCGGAGATTGTTTGGCGGAGATGGAGAATTTGGCGGAAGCGGCGGAAAACTTTGACAAAGTTTTATCAATTCGGGAAACACTTGCCGAAAAAGACCCGAAAAACGCTTACTTTCGAGATACTCTGACGGAAACTTATTATCGTTTGAGCATTGTTTGGACCAAACTTGGCAAACCTCTAAAAGCCATCGAATTTGCCGACAAAGCCATTACGGGTATGGAAATTTCCATCAAAACTGATTCAACCGATGTCTTTAACCAACTTCGTATGGCGCAATACAAGACAAGTCTTGGAAATGCTTATCTAACGCTTGCTTTAGCCAAAAATCAGTCGGTTGAAAAAAAGGGCGAACAATTAAAAAATGCCCACACCTTTTTGCAAGAAAGTTCTGAATTATGGAAAAAATTGCAAAGCAAAAATGCCGTTCCCAAATTTAACGAAAGCGAAATACAGCAAACCGCCGAAAAACTTGCGGAATGCGAACAAGCAATTTCACGTTTAGAATTTTAATAATGGGACGAGATTTTAGTTTTGGGACAGTTCTTTGAGCAAATCGGCTAAATCGTATTTATCCATTTCTCTATTGGCAATTGCAATCATCGCATCATACAGTTTCATCTCATCATCGAGAATTACAAAGCCGTTGATGTCGAGAAATACAAGTGTCGCAACTAAAGCCGTTCTTTTATTGCCATCTAAAAAAGCCTGATTTTCGCCTTCTAAGCTAATGCAATCGCCATTTCTTCCGTTGCGAGAATTTCGTGAATGGCGTTGATTTGCGCGTAAAGTTCGAGATATTGTTCAGGCGTAAGTGCTTGTGCGCCGTCGCATAAGGCTTCTTCGGGACACGGATGAACTTCGATAATTACGCCGTCCGCGCCGACGGCGACACCTGCCCGCGCCATCGGGTTGACCATATAATTTCTGCCCGTTCCGTGCGATGGATCAACGATTATCGGCAAATGCGTCAGGCGTTGGACTGCTGGAATGATAGACAAATCCATCGTGTTGCGGGCGTGTGTGCCGAAGGTTCGGATGCCGCGTTCGCACAAAATCACGTCGTAATTTCCTTCCGCCATTATGTATTCGGCGGCAAGCAGAAATTCGTCCAACGTCGCCGACAAACCGCGTTTTAGCAAAACCGGCTTGCGTGTTTGCCCAACGTATTTGAGAAGCGAAAAATTCTGCATATTGCGTGCGCCGATTTGGATACAATCGCCGTATTTTTCCACTAAATCAATACCGTGTTCGTCCATCGCTTCGGTTACGATATTCAAACCGAACTGTTCGCGGACTTCCGCCAAAATCTTCAAGCCGTCTTCGCCCATTCCTTGAAAAGCGTAAGGCGAAGTGCGTGGTTTAAACGCGCCGCCGCGAAAAAAGCGTGCGCCGCTTGCAGCAACCGATTCGGCAACTTTAAAAACTTGTTCGGGATATTCAACCGCGCAAGGTCCCGCGATAATCGCCAATTCATCGCCGCCGATTGATGCGTTACCAACTTTTATAACCGATTTTTCAGGTCGTAAATCTTTGGAGATAAGTTTATACGGTTTTGTAACGCGAATCGCTTCCGCTACGCCCGTCAAATTTTCAAAATGTGCGGGATCAACTGCGCCGCGATTTCCCGTAATTCCGATAGCAGTTCGCGCCGCACCTGGCATTGTGTGCGGACGAAATCCGAGTTTTTCAATAATTTCCAAGACGCGCTCAATATCATTTTGAGTCGCGTCGGCTTTCATTACAATTAGCATAGGTTAAAGTTTGCAATTTGCTAATATTTTCGGCAAATCACCAATAAAAAAATAATAGTATTCCTGTAAATGTTAAGATTTACGAAGTTTTTTCAAAATATCAAGAACTCAAAATAGTAATAAGCAATTATCTTACCAAAAGAAATCACTTTACATTCTTTCGGGAACTTTAATTCCCATCGTGTTTAACGCGGCAGTCAAACTTCGTCGCGCCAAATCTGCGGTAACGATTAGAATTGCGCGTTTGACAAGATTTTCTTCCACGATAATTTTATGATTGTGATAGAAAAGATTAAACGCTTTTGCCAAGTTAAAAGTGTATTTCGCTAAAATCGCGGGTTCGGATGCGGAAACGGCGTTGGCGATAGTTTCTTCCAGACGCGAAGCCAAAGTTATCAGCGACCAAACTTCGTTTTTGTTATTCAAAATCTCGGCAATTTCTGATGTCGAATTTGAAATTATTTCAAGCGCATTTTCTAAATCGGTTTCGGCTAATTTACGAAAAATCGAATTGGCGCGGACGGCGGAATATTGACAAAAACAACCTGTTTCGCCTTCAAACGAAAGTGCTTCTTTGAAATCGAAAACGATAACCGTGGTGCGCGTGAATTTCAACAAAAAATAGC
>JANOXW010000327.1:0-3423 GCA_031418635.1 Acidobacteriota bacterium | reverse complement strand
TCGAAATTCCGCTAATGTTCAAAGGAATCGGCGATGGATTGGTCGCGGAATTTATTGCCAAGAAATTTTGCAAAACGCCTTCGACCTGAAATTCGATGTTTGAAGCAAACCCGACTCTAACGCGAATGTCGCCAACGCGGGTTAAATCACCATTTAAACCCGACAATGGAAATTTTGCGTTTTGCTGAAAATCAACGCCTGCCGCTACTTCTATTGCGCCTTCCGGCGTAGTGTCAACGTCTTCGGTTAACAGCGGACGCTGTTGCGCGACGGCAAAAATGCTTGTGCAAAAAATCAGCATCAGACATGTGAAAAAGCGTTTTATCATCCTGACTTTTAATTCTGCCATTAAACTGTGCATTTTGTAAATGAGTTTGGCAAAATTGTTGCAGAATAATCGTGCGTCTTATTTTCTCAATCTCGTTTCGACATTATTGGCTTTGAGCGAGTTTCCCGTGGCTCTCTGCAATTCGGAAATGGCTTTGTTTAATTCGGTTTGCGCCCGCAATTCGTTACTTCGCGCCGTTGTCAAAGCCGTCTGACGTTCCAAAACTTTATAAACGTCCGACTGTCCCGCGTCGAGTTTTCGTTGTTCGGATTCGTATTGTTTTTGCGAATTTTCGCGTGAAATCGCCGCTGAACGCAGACGCGCTTCCGCTGTTCGCACAAATTGTAGCGCGTTTCGCACGTCAACTTGGATATTTTGTTCGAGTTGTTCGCGTTGCGTTTGGATTCTTTCGCCTTCGACTAGGCTTCTGCCGAGTTGCGCCTGCGCCGTTTCGCTTTTGAACGGCAAACTTATCGAAACGCCGACGCGAAATGTCGGATAACGAAACGCCGCTAGATTTCCAAGCGAACCGAAATAGCCGCCAATCAGATTGTCCGGCAAAGTTTGCGGTGCGGGCGCGGGAATTATTGTAATCGGCGGAAATGCTGGATTAAGAGTGTTGACGCGCCCGACAACTTCGTTGATTTTCAGCCGTGTCGAATCGTTGGAAAACGGATTCGCGTTAGTGTTTGCCGTTCCCGCGAGTCCGGCTAAATTGTAGTTTGCCACGAGGTCAACTTGCGGTCTTGTCTGTTCGCGGAAAAAGCGTTGGTCAATTTGGTTGATTTCCTTAGTCGTTTCGCTGACATCGAGTTCAGGGCGATTTTGCAGCGCGGCTTCGAGTGCTTCGGGCAAACTAGTCGCGGGCGCGTCAAGGTCAATCGGGTCAACCGGCACGATTGACTCGTTCCAAATCGTATCTTTTCTATTTTCAGCAATCAGATTTTTCAAAGCATTTTCGGCTATCGTTACCGTGTTGAGCGCGTCATAAACATTCTGCTCGAAATTTGCGACTTGCGTTTCCGACGCGATAATGTCCACGGGCGCGAGTTGTCCTTCTTCAACTAGACGACGATTATGAGCGAGTTGGTCTTTCGCGTCGCGCACACCGTCGCGCTGAACCTGCAAATTCCGCAAAGCAAATGTCAAATCCCAATAACCGCGCTGAACCGAGGCGATGATTTCCACTGTTCGTTGACGAAATTGTGCGTCGGTCAAACTCAGATTCTTCTTGGCGATTTCAACTTGCCGACGATTTTGGTCAAATGTTCGCCCGCGAAAAAGCGGCTGATTATACTGAAAATTCAAATTCGAGGCATATTGCGGATTCAAAGTCGCAAACAAATTACTCGTATTTATCCGCGAATTATTAAATTCGACGCGATACGAACCGCCGTTCGGCGCAAGCCCTTCAAACCGAGCATTGCCCGTAAAATTCGATTGCGTCGTCGAACCGTTTGTGCTGCCGGAGAAAAAACTAGCCGTCGGTGTCGTCGCCCGTTCATAAAAAGATTGAGCATTAAAACGCGGTTGAAACGCGCCACGCGCCGACTGTAAATCAAACTCCGAAATCCGCACATTTTTGCGCGTTACCTCGATGTCCTTGTTATTATCAAGCGCAAGCACAATCGCCTCGCGCAAGGTCAAAGGCTTTTGCAACATCATATCAACGCCGACGCGCCCAAGTTCGGGCAAGGTTTTGTCGTCTGATTGATAATTCGGCGCAATCTGCGGCACACCTTCGAGATTTTCAGGTTTGACGTTTTGCGTATCATCAACCTTTGGCAGATTTTCTTTATCCTCGACGGTCGGTGTCGGTGTCGGCGTAATTTCTTGGACAGCTGCTTCGCTGAAATTTACCAAGACCAATAAAATCAATAATAAACCGAATGATATAAAATTAAACTTGAAAGATAACTGCTTGCTCATATATTTTTATCTCTAATAAGTAAGTGCTTACTTACCTATATTTTTCTCATTTTTCACGCCTAATGTCAAATTTAAAGGGCGAAAAACTGCGTATAAATAAAACCGCCCAAAATAAATGCAAAACCACCGATTTCGCCCGCGATTAAACCATACATAAACCACGTCGTAATAAAATTGCGCTCTGAAAATAAATTGTCCGTGCGATTCAAAAAACCCTCTTTCATATAACCGATAACCGTTAAAATAAAATAGCTTAACGGAAATGCAATAATCACGATTTGCCAAAAATTGCTAAACGGCGAAAACTCAATCAGTTTGGCAATAACAAGCGAAGCAAAGCAGTAAAAAAAAGACGCGCGATGCGCGATGTCCACATAAACAGGTGCTTGATGATTTTCACTCGACATAATTTTGGCGTATTTCCAAACGCCGGTTAGCATTCCGTTTAACAAAAAAATGCCTGACACGAGAAGCACAATTTTGACTGCTAAATTCATAATTTCAGTATTTATTCCGTCGTGATAAATGCGTCAACGCGCAAACCTAACGGCAATTTTTGGTTGGGCGCGAGTTCAATTAAAACTTCAAGAATTTTCGTGTCAACTTTTTCCGTCGGACGTTCTGTTCTGAAATTTTTTCTGCCCAAGATTTGCCCGATTTTGACAACTTTTCCGTAAAATTTTTGCCCGCCGAAAGCGTCAGCGGTAACAAACGCTTTTTGACTTTCGCGCACTTTTGCCACGTCTATTTCGTCCAAATCAACGCGCACACGCAAGGCGGAAACGTCCGCTAAACTAACAATTCCGGTCTGATTTTCGGGCGAAACCGATTCGCCGTCTTTCAAGCGTTTTCGCAAAACAACGCCCGTCATCGGCGCACGAATAATCGTTTTTTCGAGATTTGCCTGCGCGGTGCGAACCCGCGCTTCGGCTTCGCGGATCATCGCGTCAAATTCATTTACTTGATTTTCCGCCAGCAAAATCGCGGCATCGGCTTTGTTCAAATCGTCTTTTCGCGCGTTGGCGTTGACGACGTTGTATTTTTCGTTCATTGCGTTCGATTGTTTTTGCGCCGTTTCCAAATCGCGTTTTGAGCGTTCCAATTCTTCACGCGAAATGTCGCCCGATGCGTAAAGTTTTTCGCGGCGCTCAACTTCGCGTTTTGCC
>JANOXW010000326.1:0-4547 GCA_031418635.1 Acidobacteriota bacterium | reverse complement strand
TGTTCGGCAACCTCTCCGATAGCCGCCAAAAATTTCATATCGCCTTGGTCGCCGTCGCGGACAATGACCGATGCTTCTTCGGAATTCATTTCGGCGGCAGAAATCTGCAAAAGATTTTCTATCGAGTGAGTAACCGGCTCGGTTAAAGTATTCACCGCGTCAATCGTTTCAATGATTGACCGCAGTTTTTCCTCCAAACGGTTATTTGTTTCATCTGGCATAATTAGGATTTTCGCCTACAATACAAGGTTTAAGCAAGCATTGGCAAAAAATAAAATAAATCAGTGGAAAAATAGCGCGATTAAATCTTTCCAAAAAGCATAAATAGGAAAGTAAAAGTAAAAGGCAAAGTTCGGAATTGCCTTAAACTTCTTTATGTTTTTTATTTTGCCAACGCCGTTTCGGGTTGCATTATGGCGGTGTGTTTTTGTAACATTCAGGCAAACGTAAAAAGCAAAAAGTTGAAGGCAAAAGTTATGAGAAGAATTTTCTCCGTTTCGTTATTGTTTTTATTGGTTAATGTTTCGCTTGTTTTTCCGCAATCGGAACATAAAACAGTTTCACAATTGCCCGAAGTCGAACCGTTCAAAATCACTCGCGGCAGTTCGTTTTCCGCTTCAATTCCCAATAAAAACGGTCAAAACCCGTCGGTCAATGTCGGACAAATCAGCAATAATAACATTTCTCAAGACGTTTCCGACGCGCTTGAAATTATTCGCAAAAACTACGTCGGCGGAAAGCAAATTGATTACAACGAATTGACCAAATCCTCGATTTCTTCAATGCTTCGCACGCTTGACCCGCATTCCAACTATTTTGATTCTGCCGAATATCAAGACCTTTTGACCGACCAACGAAGCGAATATTTCGGCATCGGCGCAACCATCGTCAACTATAAAAAAGACGATGTTTATGAAACTTTTGTAACGAGCGTTTTTCCCGATTCGCCGGCTTTTCGTGCGGGTTTGCGGTTCGGCGACAAAATCGCGGCAGTTAATGACGAAAAAGTTTCGGGCAAAAATTCGAGCATTGTGCGCGACAAAGTTCGTGGCAAAAAAGGCACGATTGCGCGTTTGACGATTGAACGCGCCGCCACCAACAAAACCGAAATAATCGAAATCAGGCGTAATCGAGTCGCGCAACCTTCGATTCCCGATGCTTATCTGATGCGTCAGGGAATCGGCTATATTGATCTTTCAGAAGGATTTAATTATACGACGGTGGACGAATTGAACGTCGCGCTTGCCGATTTGCACGAGCAAGGAATGACTTCGCTGATTCTCGATTTGCGCGACAATCCGGGCGGAATTCTCGACCAAGCCGTCGGAGTCGCGGAAAAGTTTTTGCCGTCGGGCAGCACGATTGTTACCCAACGAGGACGTTTCAAAATAGACAATCGGACGTGGACATCAAAAAATAATAGACCGGAAAACCTGCCGTTGGTCGTGTTGGTTGCCGACGGAAGCGCGTCGGCTTCGGAAATCGTCGCCGGCGCAATGCAGGATTATGACCGCGCTCTGATTATCGGTGAAAAAACCTTTGGCAAAGGCTTAGTTCAAAGCGTTATCAACTTGCCTTACGGTTCGGGTTTGACCTTGACGACAGCTAAATATTACACGCCTTCGGGACGTTCAATCCAACGCGATTATTCAAGCGGAAGTCTTTACGATTATTTTAACCACAAAGTAAGTTTGTCCGAAAAAGATAAAAATGATTTTGCGGCGCGAACTGTTACCGGCAGGAAAATCTTCGGCGGCGACGGCATTTTGCCCGATGAAGTTGTCAAAAATGCGACGATGAATCAAACCGAAATCGCTTTGCTCGATCCACTTTTCTTTTTCTCCCGCGAACTTGCAAATGGCAGAATCAAAGGCTTTGAGAGCTATAAAAGCAACGGACAAATCCAATATGGTTCGCGCATTCGTCCAAGCGATTTTCTCATAAGCGACGAAGTTTTAGCGATATTTAGTAACTTTGCGGTCAAAGATTGGAAAGTTTCAAAAGGTGAAATCGAAACCGAAAAAGCATTTATCAAACTGCGCTTGCGATTTAATTTAGCATCAGCGGCTTTCGGAAATGTCGCGGCAAATCAGGTTTTGATTGAAGACGATCCACAAATTGCCAAAGCCGTCGAAGCCTTGCCACGCGCCGGACAACTTGCGCTTTCCGCCCGCAAAAGTTTGCAAAAGAAATAAAAAAAAATACCCGCTGAACCACAATTCAGCGGGTATTCTTAAACAGGAGGAACCAAAAAAGACTCAAAGCCGTGTTTAATTGTTCGGTCTTACAAAAATTCTCGACTCATCGTCTATAATAGTTGATGCACCTTAAATCTTTCGAGTTGCTTGACGAAATAAAATCTTAAAAAAACTCCGTGTTTGGTAAATAATCCAAATCACGGAGTTTTTCAGTCTTAATTTTAATTAGAAATAAAATTTACCCGAAAATTGAATTCTTCGAGAACCACTAACAACATTGTCCCGAATGCGTCCGAAAGTTCCTGATGAAACAGTTGCAGTTGGCAGACCAAACGAAGGCGTATTGGTTAAATTTTGTGCGTCAACCCGAATATCGAAGCTGTATCTTTCCGTAAATCTGAATTTTTTGGAAAGTGAAGCATCGGTTTGAAATTGGCGCGGAGCAATGAAAAAGTTTCGTCCCGTATTACCGATTTCTCCGGCAGCAGGCACGGAAAACAGCGCACGTTGTTCGGCACTGAAATAGAAATTCGTGCCGCTTTCTTGGATTATATTACCCAAATTGCGCGAACAACCATTACAATTGGCGATTGATGAAACAACATTGCTGAAAGAATTAAAGCCCGAATAAACCGTGAACGGTCTGCCCGAAGCCAAGTTGAAAGTTCCCGCAAGTTGCCATCCGCCGATTACCCAATCAAGCGCGGTCGGAATATCCGAAGCAAAAGTTCTGCCTTTGCCAAACGGTAATTCATACAAATAAATCGCCTGCAAAGCGTGTCGTCGGTCAAAATCAGACGGCGCGTAATTTAACCGCCGATTGTTGTTGTCAAACGGTGTGCTTGAAGCCGATTGGTTAGTTCCGCGTGAAACGGTTGTAAAAGTCGGGTCAAAAGAGCGCGTATCTTTGGATTCGGCTAAAGTATAGCTAACCTGAAAACTGAGTCCTCGTTTGAGCCGACGCTTAAAGATAATTTCCAAGGCGTTGTAACGAGAAACATCGTTGCTGTCCAAAACATTTAAAGAACCGGTGAACTGCGGATAATCTTTAAAGAAAAACTGATTAAAACCGTTAGCGGTCAGCGATGTTGTTCCCGACCTTTGCGAAAGCGTTTGGGCAACCGAGGCAACCGCGTTTTGAGTTGCACTCAATTGAGAAGAAAACTGTGTTCGGAAAGTCGAAGTATTTGCTACCGTATCCGCTCCGCCAATTAACAACCCTGCCAAACAAACACTTGCGCCGCCCGCTTGAACGGCACGAAACGCATCAAGAAATGTTTGACTTCCGCATCGCGGGTCAGTTGCGTTGATTTTCACTTGGTTAGCATCGTAGCCGCCAAATAAATGTGTTCCGCGTCTGCCGATGTAGTTCACTTCCAAAACCGAATCGAATCCGATTTCGCGTTGCACACCAACAAACCATTGGTGAATTTCGGGAAATCGCAAATCAGGGTCAATCACCGTCAGGCTTCCCGTTCCAAAAGCCGCTGGTTGTCGCAAAATATTTGGTGTTGTCGCCGGTGCGGGAATCGCCGGCAAAGTTCGTAAAAGTCCGCCCGTTTGAAAAACGCCCGTGTTGTTTCCCGGGGTGTTTTGGAAAATGCTCGAAGCAAAAACAAATGTCGCAAACCGGTCATACGCTAAACGGTAATTAGCTCTGATGGAAGTCTTGCCACTTTTGAACGGATCCCAAGCTATGCCGACCGAAGGCGAATAATTGTTCAAATCATTTTGGAACAAACTGCCTTCTGAATAACGAATACTATTTGTCGGCGGATTGCCTAACGATGGCGCGGGTTCCGGGCGCAACACCGACAAACCTTCGGAACTTGGACTTAGTTTAAATTCCCAACGCAACCCGAGGTCAACCGTTAAGTTTTGCCGCAATTTCCAGTTGTCCTGCACATAGAAATCATATTCGGGGAAAAAAGAAGTGAAATTATAACGAGTTCCAGCAGGTTCAAAACTGCTTCCGTCAGGCGTTGACACAAATGCTTGACTATAATTGCCGACTCTGCCGAGAAAATCGTTGATTTGACTTCGCAAACGGGTCAGGTCATTTGAATTGATACTTGTTGCACCCGAAACAGGTAAATTAAAGGTGGTGTAAACACCACTCGTTCCCGTCTGACTAAAATCTACAATCGGTTCGATTGCCGAACCTGCCACCGATGACCGGTCGTCAATTTGCCGCCCGAAGCGAAAGTTGATTCCCGTCTTTATCGTATGGGGTTGGTAATCAAAGGTTATGTTGTCCACAAATTGATATGTTCGCAACCGACGTGCATTAAAGCTGAAATTGGTTCCCGGCGTGGTTACTAAATTGAACGTGAACGGAATGGTTGCGTC
>JANOXW010000325.1:0-4155 GCA_031418635.1 Acidobacteriota bacterium | reverse complement strand
TTTCCGCGTGTCAAAATTCAAAAGAAGGCACACCGAAAATTACAGCAGAAGATTTGGCACAGACAAATTGGCAGGAAATCGAAACGAAAGCGCGTGGCACAACAGTTAATTTTGCGATGTGGGCGGGCGACGAAAACCGTAACCGATTTTTTCAAACCAATGCAGCCATCGCGCTCAAGCAAAAATTTGAGATTGATTTAAGAATCATTCCGCTCGGCGATACAGCAGAAATTATCAGTAAATTGCTTAATGAAAAATCGGCTGGAAAAACCGCAAACGGTTCGGTTGATATGATTTGGATTAACGGCGAAAATTTTAGGACCGCGAAACAAGGCAATTTATTGTGGGGAAAATTTGCCGAATATGTGCCGAATAACCGCTATTATGACGCGGAAGCGGGAAAGCGAGATTTTGGCACCTCGATTGAAAATCTCGAAGCACCTTGGCAACGCGCTCAATTCGTTTTGGCTTACGACACGGCGCGATTTTCAGAACCGCCGCGTAATATTGAGAAGTTGGGCGAATGGATAAAAGCACATCCCGGACGTTTTACCTACATCGCGCCGCCTGATTTTACGGGTTCGGTTTTCTTACGCCACATCTTGTATCATTTCGGCGGCGGCGCGGAAAAATTTCAGACTTTTGACGAAGAGCTATACAAATCGGCTTCTGCCAAAACCTTTGCTTTTCTCAATGAAATAAAACCTTTTATATGGCGCAAAGGCGAAACTTTTCCAAATTCGACCAAAGACCTCGACCGACTTTTTGCTAATAATGAAGTGGATTTTTCTTTTGCCTACGGCGCAAATTTCGCTTCCGACCGTATCAAGCGCGGTGAATATCCGCCGACGGTTCGCACTTTTGTTTTCGATTCGGGAACAATCGGCAATTATAATTTTTTGACAATTCCGTTCAACGCCGAAAATCCGTCGGGCGCACTCGTTGTCATCAATTATTTTATGTCGCCCGAATTTCAAATCGAACAAGCAAAACAAATCGGCTCGGTTTATCCACATAAATTGGATGCTCTAAACGACGCGGAAAAAGCCGCCGTCGCCCAACTTCCACGCGGTGAAGCGACGCTGGGCGACGCAGAATTAGCATCGCATTTGATTCCCGAAGCCGATTCGGAATATCTCGAAAGACTCGAAAAAGACTGGCGCGAAAAAGTCCTCTTAAAATAGTTTATTGAGTTTATTGAGTTCGTTGAGTTCATTGAGAAAGAGTTTTCGCTCAACGAACATAATAAACTTAACAAACTCAACGAACTCGAAAATAGTGATTGAATTAAAAAACATAATCGCAAGTTACGGTGAGAATCTTGTTTTGCAGGATTTTTCGTTGTCGGTGTCAGATGGTGAATTCGTCGCGTTGCTCGGTGCATCGGGTTGCGGTAAAACCACCGCGTTAAAGGTGATTGCAGGTTTGATGACGGAAAAATCGGGCGAAGTTTGGCTTGACGGAAAAAACATTACAACAATTGTTGCCGAAAAGCGTGAAGCGGCGATGGTTTTTCAGACACCATTGCTTTTTCCTTTTTTAACCGTCGCAGAAAATGTCGGATTCGGTTTGAAAATGCGGAATGTGCCAAAAGCCGAAATGCGCCAAAAAGTTGCCGAAGCGTTGAGTTTAGTCAAACTCGAAGGCTTTGAAAATCGTTCTGCCACTCAACTTTCGGGCGGACAAGAACAGCGTGTTGCGTTGGCACGCGCTCTGGTTACAAATCCGCGTGTCTTACTTTTGGACGAACCATTTTCCGCGCTTGATGCGGTTTTACGAATCAAGATGCGAAATCTCATCCGCGAACTGCAACAGCGATTAAAAATCACCACTGTTTTTGTTACTCACGACCAAGAAGAAGCCGTTTCCATCGCTGACCGAATCGCTTTGATGGACAACGGCAAACTCGCGCAAATATCTGCGCCGAAAGACTTTTTTATCAAGCCGAAAACATCGAACGTCGCCCGATTTTTCGGTTGGAAATTATTTGACGGAACAGTTTGTGGCGACTTTATCGAAACCGCAGTTGGCAAATTCGATTTATCTGAAACGCCAAAAAAATTAGCGATAGGCGATAAAGTTTTAATCGGTTTTCACCCGACTTGGGCGCAAATCGGTTTGCCTGAAAAAACGAGTTTCGATAATAATCAGTTGAATGGAAAACTCGAACAAATAATAAATCTCGGAGCAAAATTGCGCTTCATCGTGAGTTTATTAAAAGGCGAATTACTCGAATTAGAAACGAGCGATTCGTCAATCATTGATTTTTTGGCAAAAGCCGAAAGCGGAACGAATTTAAAACTTATTATTCCGCCGCAATCTTTGATAATTTTTTTCACTGCAAATGTATTAGATTTTTTGAACGCAGATTGAAGGGAGTTAAAAAGAATAGCCGCAAAAACGTGCAAAAAACCAAAAAAGACTTTCTAAATTATCTTTTTGTGAATTTTGTGCGTTTTTGCGGCTATTCTTTGATTGCCTATATCACAACTAATGTTATTTTATCATTTGCCGTCTTTGAAACGGCGGTCGTCTTCGACTAAAACCAAGCCGTAATTTCTGCCGCCAAAGGTAAATCCGTTTTGAATTTTGCCTTTAACGCCGAGTTGCGCTCCTTTTGACGGCACACCTCTTTTCGTAAAAACCCAAATCGAACCTGTTCCGTCGTCAATTTTATAAACTCCGCCGCTCCCGTTGCTGATAATCGGAATCGAAATCCCAAAACTCGTTTGAGTCGTTCCCGCAATTGCAACCTCTTTATTGGCATACTTTGACGGATTCGCTTCGATGTCGGCGATGCTCACGCGCTGTGGACACGCCGCCGCCAATAAACCGACTACCAAAATTAAACAACCCAAAATCGCCTTTGTTCTTAAATTCATTTTTTCTCCTTATGTTTGAAAGTATCGGGAGAGTTGTTTTTCAGCTATACAGATTCTTTTTTTTGATAAAAGTTTGCCATCTATTTATATTTTTTGCGCTGAAATTTGTAGAAAAGGCAAAAGCAATTTAGCCGTTTTCGGCAAATCTTTAATTATTGTAAGAACCTTACGCACGGAGTAAGTGCGCCGATTTAGCACTTACTCCGTGCGTGCTTCTGCATTAAAATCCGCGCGAGTTGCACATCGAACAATGGTCGCAAGGTTTGCCTGTCGGTTCGTATTGGCAAGCCTTTTCGTTTTGCAGATTGGCGATTATTTCATCTGCTAATTCTTCGAGATTGGCAAATTTTTCTTGGCTGGCGTGATAGGATTTTGGATTTGAGATTTTGGATTTGGGATTTTGAACTGAAATGTTTTCTTCGATTATATCTAGTCTTTGATTGATTTTTTCGAGGTTTGAGCGCAAAAAATCATCACCGATGTTTTGATTGTGCTGTAAAATCTGCGCGATTTGTTCGGCTAATTCTTGAGTGTTTTCCATAATTTAAAATCTGAAATTTGAAATTATTTTTCGTTCGGCAATAAATCAATATAATCAACCACGCCGACAATCGCCGAATCAATCGCCGCGCCCGCTTTTCCGGTTGCAGCGGTCGAAGCGGATAAACCCTCTTGCACAATCAAAACAATATCGCCTTCGCCAGCCGAAACCGAATCAAGCGCAAGACAAGTGTAGTCCATATCTTCGCCTTCGGGCGTAATTTGGCGACACAACATTATCCGCGAACCTTCGTATCGCTGATTTTTCTGCGTCGCCACGACATTTCCGATAACTCTTGCCAATAACATAAAAAGTGGAGAGTGGAGAGTAGAGAGTGGAGAGTCAAATCAGACTTTCTCTCTACTCTCCACTCTCTACTCTTTGATAAACGTGCGAATCCGAATCAATAATCCCGACAATCGTACAATCGGTCGGCGTGTCATCGCGTTTGAACGGAAAACTCGCTTCTTTGCCGCGACACCAGAAAACCAATTCGCCGACACCGGCGCCAACTGCGTCGAGCGCGATCATCGGTTTGCCTTTCGGCTTTAAATCCGCGTCAAGCGTCTGCACGATCATCAACTTTTTCGCTTGAAGCGATTCGTTTTTAACCGTCGAGACGACATTTCCGATGACGCGGGCAATCTGCATAAAAGAGTAGAGAGTAGAGAGTAGAGAGTAGAGAGTGGAGAGTTCGGAGGTTGCTTTAACTCTCCACTCTCTACTCTTCAC
>JANOXW010000324.1:0-2026 GCA_031418635.1 Acidobacteriota bacterium | reverse complement strand
CCAACACACATTGGCGATACGATTTTAATATCAATAGTTTTCGAGCCGGTCCGGGCATCGGCATCAGTGGCGGTTATGTAATCGTTTTCGCTTTTAACTGCACCAGCCCGCAACAACTAGACGGCACGGCGATTGAAGACTGGGGACTTAATATTTCTTTAGCCGCCAAATGGAAAGCTGTTGCTCAAACCTTGGGCAGTTTAAAGCTTTATACGACCATCGGCAGAATCGGCATTCACATGGCAGTCGGTTTTCACGATGCCGATGTCTTGAGAAACGCGGCACATACTGTTGCGACGGCTTTCGATATTGCCAACCGAGGCGCACAACCAACCGTCATCGCCCTTGATACACCGTTAGGTGCAGGCGCGGAAATCTCTTTGGTCAAGATTTACGGGACATTCCACATCGGCGAAAACCAATCGGTGATAACACCGCGCAGATAACCGAAAATTCCGGTTAATTTACTTTATGACAAACTTGATTTGTATTTCTTAGAATCGAGAGTATGATGTTCGTCATCAATCGGAAATATTTTTCGTACGGTACACAAAATAAAAATAGCTTTTTGACTAATCACTCACGTTACGCAGAAAGCGAAAATGATTGAAAAGTGAGGCGTAATATTAAATTCTATATTCGGCATTCTAAATTCTTTCGGATAAAGTTTTATTTTTCCATAAGAATTTAGAATGCAAAATGCAAAATGCAGAATTCACCCCTATTCTGCGTAAGGTGAGTAATCAATTATAAGCAATACCAACTTGGCGATGTGGCTTGCCAATAAATTAAGGGCTTTCGCCATCTGTCCATAAGGCTTGCGACTTTGTCCAAAGGAGATGTTTTTGATTGTAAAAAGCAAAATAACAACCCCAACAATAACTCTGATAACTCTCCTTAGGCAGAAATGAATTTTGCCTTCTCGCCAACCGCGACTAATATTATAGCATAGTAAGCAATGAGCGAAGCGAATGAAATCCTACATTAGTTTCATCATCCAATCGCTCGCCGAAGATGAGCAACAAGCGAAGATTGTCCGACACTTTCAGCGTCGGAATGTTTTATTATGAAAGCGTCGGGTTACGGCGAAAAGTCCTCGCCCGACGCTTTGATAATCATCTTCGGTGACAAAAACAGCAATCGCTTCAGGTGAGTAATTAAAAGGAGAACATTTATGACACAAGCAACTGCATCAATTAAAGACCAAGTTTCGCCCGAAGAATGGGAAATGCGCGTTCAACTTGCCGCCGCTTACCGCCTCGTCGCACTTTACGGTTGGGACGATTTGATATTTACGCACATCTCGGCGCGTGTCGCCGGCGAAGGACATCAATTTTTAATCAATCCGTATGGATTTTTATTCGACGAAATCACGGCTTCGAGTCTAGTAAAGGTTGATATTAACGGCAAAATCATCTCTGATACGCCGCATTTTATCAATCCCGCCGGTTTCACGATTCACAGCGCAATCCACGCTGCCCGCGAAGATGCAATGTGCGTTTTGCACATCCATTCGCTTTACGGAATCGCCGTTTCAGCGCAAATTGAAGGACTTTTACCGTTGGCGCAAACTTCGCTTTTTCCGCTTTCGGGTCTGGCATATCACGATTACGAAGGCGTTGCGCTCAACGAAGACGAAAAACCACGCCTTGTCGCTGATTTAGGCGAAAATAATTTTATGATCTTGCGGAACCATGGACTTCTAACCGTCGGAACATCCGTCGCCGAAGCGTTTTTGTTTATGTATCTGCTGGAAACGGCGTGCCGCATTCAAATCTTGGCGCAATCGGGCGAAAAAGAACTGATTCATGTCGCGCCGCAAATCCAACAAGGCATCAAAGCGCAAGTCGCCCAAGTTACAAAAGGCTTGGGCGCGGATTTGGTTTTTCCCGCTTTGCTCAGAAAGTTGGACAAGATTGATGCGAGTTATAAGAATTAAATCGAAGAAAAATTAACAGGGATGAAACGGATAAAAGGGATAAAAGAATTTTAAGATTTGTTATTAAATCCTCTTCATCCTCTTCAT
>JANOXW010000323.1:0-2840 GCA_031418635.1 Acidobacteriota bacterium | reverse complement strand
GCGTATTTCAAATCGGGCAAGTAAATATCAACAATTCCATCAAGCAGGTGCAAAACTTCAACCGAATCGTAAGCGTTGGTGTTATAAACAATAGGCAAATTTAAGCCGTTTTCCGCCGCGATTAAAATTGCTCGCGCCATCTGCGGCACAAAATGCGTCGGCGACACGAAACCGATGTTATGACAGCCTTTCGCCTGTAATTCCAACATCATTTCCGCCAGTCTTTCGTGCGTGATTTCGTTGCGTTTTTGCTCTTTCCAAGTTTGCGAGATTTGATAATTCTGGCAATAAACACAGCGCAGATTGCAGTTGCCGAAAAAGATATTTCCCGCACCGTTTGTTCCCGACAAAACAGGTTCTTCGCCAAAATGCGCGGTGTAACTCGAAACAATCGGAAGCCGTCCCGAATAACACGCAGCGATTTCGTCGTTCAGGCGATTGTTTCCGCAATCTTTCGGACAAATCGTGCAAGATTCGAGCAGTTTTTCGAGTTGCGCGACACGATTTTTTAATTCGCCTGTTTTTAATAATTTAAGAAAGTTTGGTTGCATTAAAATTCACGATAAGATTCGTTTTCGTCGCCGTCGGTAATTTTGAGGTCGGCAATATCAAACCAACGCGAAATTCCCGCTTTAAACAAAACCCACGCGTTGATGCCGCTGACCTCGACGATCAATTCTTTAATTTTTTGACGACTCACCAATTTCGGCTGACGCAGAAGATAAACGGCATCTTCTTGGTCTTTGAAGCGTCCCGCAATATATTTCAAAATCACCAACCATTCGGGCGTAATTATCGGCAAATCTTCAAGTTTTATCGCATCGGCAAGGGCGCGTTGATAAAAAACTTTGGCATTGTCTTGGCGAACAATCCAATCAACTGTTACGGTTCGCTTGGAAATTTTAACTTGATAACATTCACCGCCTTGCAATAATTGTCCAATCGGCTTTAGATTCAGAAGCTTAACTGCAATTATATCAACATCTTTCGTCAAACGCGGACTGTCATACATCGCCATTGCCACGCCGCCTACCAACGCCCAATCAATATTTTCTTTCCTCGCAAGTTCGGCGACTTTGGCAATCGCTTCCAGTGCCGAATCCCCGTCAAGCATTTTATTTCGCTGACGACTTTTTGCAATGTATTCTCGTAATTCTTTTTCCGACATTTCGCCCTTTTTCAACTCTCTTTATCAGTTTGCCCGTCCTCCAGAGTTTCAAGAACTTTGCGTCTGAGCCGCCGTTTTCCGTGGGCATTGTAGATATATTTGTTGATAATTTCTACGGGCGCGACCTTGTTTGCCAACGCCCAAGTAAAATCCATTTCGGCATTAACCGTAACGGTTGCCATTCGCGTTTCAAGCAACATCAGAATACTGCCGTAAAATAAAAAAATAATCCCGATAATTCCGACCGGAATCGGCAACCAGCGATAAATATTAAAAAGTCCGGCAACGGCAATCGTTACACTTGTCAAAATAAAAAGACAAAGCCCGTAATAAAACATTCCCATCGCGCGTTGCAAAATCCGTGCGCGGCTGGTAACTTTGTCGAGCAACTTAACCACCGTATCAAGCCTTTGTTCATAAAGCGGAATAGTTAGCTTGTCTTTCTCGTCGGTCATAATCAACTCGCTCAAACGATGTTCAAAATCGCGCACACGGTCAATCACGCGCCCCAACCGTGTCGAAGTCGAAAGCACCAGCGAACCCGTCGCCGACATCAACAACGTCGGCGTAACCATCGCCGTCAAAAACTCGATGGTCGAGTTCAGCGTGTTCGGATTGACACTAAATAAATCACCAGCCATATTCGATTTTGGATTTTGGATTTTGGATTTTGGATTTTTTTAGCCAAAATGCGAAACTCGACAGTTTTATTTCCAACCTTTTCGTCATAAAATCCAATGTTATGATTACCAACAACCAAAAGCAAGGAACAGTTGTTTGCTTGCAACACAAAAGCGAGATTTTGGAAAATAATCCGTTGGGCGATAAGTTTATCCGCGATTTGTGGGTTTATCTGCCGCCTGATTATGACGAAGATAAATTTTATCCGACGGTTTATGCACTAACGGGTTTTACAGGGCGCGGAAAAATGTTTCTCAATGATGCCGCTTTTACGCCGAATTTTGCAGAAAGAATGGATAAACTAATTTCTTCGGGCAAAATTAAACCGATGATTGCCGTTATGCCTGATTGCTTTACGCATTATGGCGGTTCGCAATATATCAATTCGACGGCGACGGGAAATTACGAAGATTATTTGACGCAGGAAATCGTCCCGTTTGTTGATGAAAATTTCCGCACGCTAAAAGATAAAAATTCACGCGCCGTGATGGGCAAATCTTCGGGCGGTTATGGCGCGTTGATGATGGCTTTGCGTCATTCGGACATTTTTGGTTTAGCTTGTTCGACCAGCGGCGACGCATATTTCGAGCATTGTTATTTGTCCGACATTCCAAAGGCGTTTCGTGCCATCAAAGGCAATCCGAAAAAGCTCATCGAAAAATTTTGGGACGAAGACGCGAAAAAAGGCAAAGATGATTTTGCAGGTTTAAATATTATTGGAATGAGCGCGTGTTATTCGCCAAACGGCGCGGATTTTGATTTGCCGTTTGATTTGGAAACGGGCGAGATTCGTGAAGATATTTGGGCGAAATGGCTTGAACACGATCCGGTACGGCTTGTGGAAAAGTCTGTGGAAAACTTGAAATCTCTGAAACTTTTATACATTGACGCGGGAACTCGTGATGAGTTTTCGCTCGATTTAGGCGCACGGATTTTGTGTCAAAAATTGAAAGATTTTGATGTTCCGCACATTCACGAAGAATTTGACGAC
>JANOXW010000322.1:0-5342 GCA_031418635.1 Acidobacteriota bacterium | reverse complement strand
GAGTCGGGTTTGCTTCAAACATCGAATTTCAGGTCGAAGGCGTTTTGCAAAATTTCTTGGCAATAAATTCCGCGACCAATCCATCGCCGATTCCTTTGAACATTAGCGGAATTTCGACCAACAGCGCGGGCGATTTTACCGTTTCAACCAAGATAAAACTCCGCAACGAATCGCGCAATTTGCCGGCTCTCGGTTTCAAATTCGGATTTCAACTGCCCAATGCCGACCAATCGAAAGGCATTGGGACAAATCAGACAAATATTTTCGGGATAATTTTAGTGCAGAAAAAATTTGGCAAACGCGCCGGTAAATCACCGCGTTTTAACGCTTTCGGCAATCTCGGACTAGGAATTTTAACCGCACCGCTAGAACGCTTTACGCAAAATGATGTTTTGCTTTACGGTTTAGCGGGAATTTACAACGTCAACGACCGCATCAATATCGTCAGCGAAGTCAATGGACGCGCCAACACTCGCAGCGGCGACGCGCCATTGGGAACGGAGAGCATTTCACAATTTCGCATCGGCACACAAATCAAGGCTTCCGGCTTGCACTTCGACACCGCCGCGATTTTCGGCTTAACCAGATTCAGCCCGCGCACAGGTATTACTTTCGGCGTTACTTATCAATCTCCAAACATTTTTACACCAGCCAGGTGATTTTGGATTTTAGATTTTGGATTTTGGATTTTTTTCTGAAATTTGTGATTTGGAATCTGAAATCTAAAATTTTTCTATCAATTTGGAATTTGGAATTTGGAATTTGGAATTTGAATCGGACTATTTCCTTTGCCGATGTGCGGGGCGTTTTTGATGGCTTGCGTTACAAACTTTTTGGCAATCTTAACTGCTTCAATCAAACTTTTCCCCAACGCCAAGTTTGCCGTAATCGCCGCCGCAAGTGTGCAACCTGTTCCGTGCGTAGCGTTTGTTTCAATCCATTCCGCTTCCAAAATATGTTTTTCGTCGCCGATAAATAAAAAATCTCGTGCTGTTGGCTTTCTGTTTTCCAAATCCGAAATCCGAAATCCGAAATCCGAAATCGAAATGTGTCCGCCTTTTATCAGCACATTTTTTGCGCCGAAACTTTGCATAATTTTGGCGGCTTTTTCAATATCATTTTCGTTTTCGATTTTCATTTGAGAAATTCTTTCGGCTTCGGGCAGATTCGGCGTTACGATGTCAGACAGCGGAAAAAGTTTTTCGATGAGAACTTTTAACGCTTCGTCGTCAATCAAATCAAAGCCCGAAGTTGAACGCACAACCGGATCAACCACAAAGTTTTTTAACTTATTTGCTTTTATAAGTCGCGCAACTTCTTCGATAATTTCGCGCGTCGGCAACATTCCCGTTTTGAGCGCGGCAATATCGAAATCTTCAACAATCGGTTCAACCTGTCCGCGTAATGTTTCGGCAGTTTGATGAATTGCGCCGAAAACTCCGGTTGTATTTTGAAAAGTTATCGAAGTTATCGCGGCAGTAGCAAAACAATCAAATGCCGAAAAAGTCTTAATATCTGCAACAATTCCCGCGCCGCCCGACGGATCGAGTCCGGCAATGGTTAGGCAAATTTTGGATTTTGGATTTTGGATTTTGGATTTTTCCATATTCTTATTTTGCTTGATTTGCTTCTTTGCGGCGGATTTCTCTGAGGTTTCTCACATCATTCAAAAAGCGAATCGCGGCAAAGCCGCTTGCGCCGTTGTCCAAAACCGATTTGTAGTTTGTTTCGTTTATTCCACCAAGTGCGATGACCGGAAAAGGTTTTAATTTTTCGCAGACTTCGCGCAATTTTTCCACGCCTTGCGGATTGCCTTTGTTAGGCGAATCAAAAATCGGGCTGAAGGTCGCAAAATCTGCTCCATTTTTTTTCGCTTGTTCGGCTGATTCGATTGTATGCGCTGAAACGCCGATAATAAAATTGGCGGGAAAGTTACGGCGAATAACTTCGGCAGAAAGCGAACGCGAAGTCAAATGAACACCGTCAATGTTGGCGGCAAGCGCAATATCGGCGCGGTCATTGATTAAAATTTTTGTTTCAGAGTTTTGCGTTAATTTCACCGCTTCCGCCGCAAGTTCAAAAATAAGCCGCGCCGAAAGGCATTTTTCACGAATTTGGATTAAAGAAATTTTAGCTTGGACAGCGTGTTTGATGAGTTCGAGAATTTCCGGTTTTTTTTCGGCAAAGTTTTCGGTAGTCGCTTCACCGCCGGTAATCAGATAAATTAAAGGCTTACCGATTGAATTAAAATTCTTCACTTTTTAACTTACTTTTGATTTGTGTTCAACTGTGGAATGCTTGCTTGATTGACTTCTTCAAGTATTTGAACATTTTTCTCGAAGTGCGCCATTTCCCAAAAAGCAAGAAATAGGTTCAGAACTCCCAGACCTGTTACTGCACCACGAAACCAACCCGAAGCAATCACCGTTTGCAAAATCGGCAAGCCCGTTTTTTGGGCAACAAAAGCAAGCAAATAATTGTCGCCCCAATCACCGGAATTTCCAATATTAATCCACGGCACGAGGATAAGAGTAATACCTGCTAAAATAAATAATAAAATAAAAAAAATGACGGTTAGTTTTGCAACCATAAATAGTGGTTTTTAATAGGTTTAGCTAAGTTTTTCTAGCTTCATTTAACTTCATTCTACTTAGCATTTACCTTAATACTACATTATAGTAGTTTCTCTAGGTTTTGTTAAGTTCGGCATACTTGGCACACAATTGGCACACAAATTTTAAGCCGAATTTTCAATCAATTCGGGCGAATCGTTGCTTGGAGTGTTCACGGATTTACTAACTTTGTATGAATCCATTTCCGCCGATGAATAGGGCGCAAGCAATTTTTGTAATTTATCCGTGTCGTTTTCTTTTTACATCATTGATTGTTGACGCAGTTGGCGGTGTCTTTGCTTATTCAAGCTCAAGATATTCTTTCCAGACACTTGTGGACATTCTCAAAAAATGTTTTAATTGCAGAGGTAACATACTTTAGTATGTAACTCAAGTAAAAATTCATAGTAAGTTAGAATTAGGCAGAGTTAAAATAAGTGATTTTTATTCTGCTAGTTAGCTTTTTAAATATGCTCAGTTTCGTTCAATGCAAAAACGAGTTTAACGAGAAAAATAATAGTAATATTGACTTCGCCTGTTTTTTGCCTGTGCATTTATCTCAAAACTTGACAACATCCATAAAAAACAAATTTGGATTACCTAACGAAGAATTTTACAAGTGGCAATTTTTTTACGCGATTGTTCATTCAGGAATGTATGCCAAAGATTATATTGGAAGTGAAGTATATTTTCCTAAAGGAAATGTTTCATCAGCACCGATAAAATTTGATGGAGCAATTTTTGATGATAAAAACTGGTTTGAACATTATGAAAATTTTCATATCAATAAAGACCAGTCGGCTTTAGATTGGCTTAGTAAACATTTGATTGCCGTAATTGAATTTAAGAAAGAAACTGGCAAGAATAATGAAGCAATTTGGAATCAGCAATTAAAACCCGCCTTAAAGCAAAGCGAAAATGAGTTTTGCTTAGGTGTCCTTTATGATTCCGAACGTCTTTACTTATTTAAAAAGCAAAACGGAAATTTCTTGCGTTTAGATGAGGGATTTAATCAAAAAAAAGAACTAAGTGCAACTAAAGATTTAAGTCTGCATTTAACTGACAGCTATTATAAAATTCCGTCTTTTGACCAACTTATTCTAAAAATCTATCATCCGCAAATTGACAGAAGTAAACGGACGGTTGATGAATTAGAAATAATTACCGGAGTTTACAGCACTCAATTATCAGAGGGTATCTCAAATATTCTCAAGGTAATGGATAAAGTTGGTTTGAAAAATCAAAGAGGATACGAGATATTGATTCAAGTTCTCGCCTTAAAAATATATGATGAAAAAAGAAGCGAAAAAATTAAATCTTACTTAGAGTTTTATCAAACCGACATCGAAAAACAAAAAATTGATTTACTCTTTTATGTAACGCCTGCCGAAAAAAATTATATCAATCTTGCTGATGACAATATTGCTTCATTTATAGACCGGATGAGAATTCTCTATAACGAAGCATCTCAAGATTATCATTTCATTTTAAAGCGTGTTGATACAGAAACTATCAACTGGCTAAAAGAAGCACATATAAGAGCAATGTCGGAGATTGTCGAACAATTTCAAGATTATAGTTTCGTTAAATCTCAAAAAACAGACTTATACCAAATAGTTTTTTATAAGTTTGCTAATGAATTTTCAAAAGCGGATAAAGGGCAGTTTATTACTCCTATTCCGTTGATTGATTTTTTAGTTCAAATTGTTAATCCAAGAAGTATAGAAAAGGTAATTGACCCGACTGCCGGAATTGCTGATTTTCTCTCAGTTGCTTATGTAAATTCAGAATCTAAATTAGAGGATAAAAATATTTACGGCGTGGATAATGATGAGCAAATGATTATGTTAGCTCAATTAAATATGCTTCTAAATGGAGATGGAAATGCTGTTTTGAGACACAAAGCGGATAAAGGCTCAATAACTTGGAAATTCGATGATAGAGATGAATTAGTAGAATTAAACCCTAAACTTCATAAGTCGGGAAATTGGGATTATTGGAGAGATGAAACAAAGCTAAAAAAATTCGACGTTGCCCTAACAAATCCGCCGTTCGGTAAAGGGCGAAAGTTTGAGCCTGTTTCTCAATCGGATAAAGAAATAATCGAAATGTATGAACTTTGGGATATTGCCCGAACTGGAAACAGTATTGATTTAGGATTGGTGTTTTTAGAGAATGCGTATCGTATCCTAAAAGGAAACGGAAGATTAGGAATTGTATTGTCAAATTCTATTGCTTCTATTGATGAATTTGAAAAAGCGAGAGAATGGCTTTTAGCAAATATGCGGATTGTCGCTTGTTTTGATATGCCCGCTAATGTATTCGCTGAAACAGGTGTAAATACTACGATTATCGTTGCGTATAAACCAAGCAAAAAAGAATTGGAGAAATTGCAAACGACTAACTATCAAATCTTTATGAATGAGATTGTAAATATCGGTTATGAAGTAAAAACCGTTGATAGAGTTAAAAGGTTTGAAGCGGTGTATAGACGGAACATAGAAACATTTGACATTGAAATTGATGAAGAAGGCTCACCTGTCTTGCTAGAAGATTTTACCGATACGATAAAGAAATTCAGAACTTGGTGTCTAAGCCAAGAAGAAACTCTCAAAGACTTATTTATAAAAATAAAATAACTCTAAATATGAATCCGATAATTACACAATACAGAAATGCCCTTAAAAGTAGTTTTCAACTTTCTCCATCGCTTCACCGGAACTTTGCCTC
>JANOXW010000321.1:0-4123 GCA_031418635.1 Acidobacteriota bacterium | reverse complement strand
AATTCGCGCCTTAAATCCCAATGCCCGCGTATTATACCAAGCAACAGCAATTGGTATTCGTTCTCGCCGATTTTTGAATCATAAACCCGCCGTGTGTCTAAATAGACAAAAACAGGTGAACCGCTGATTCCGCCAATGCTTCTTAATTCCGCAAGGAAAGCTGAATATTCCCGCCCCTTTTTATCTAAAAAGCGTTCGTAAGGCATCGCTGCAATAACACCTGTTCTCACAATCGGAATATTTCTGTGTTTTCCTGTATGCAAAGTAAATAACCCAATAGCTACCAATTCATCGCCTTCGCCGATTCCCCTAGCATCCATTTCTTCTGGCGTAACTAATATGGATTCTGGCACAAATTTATAATCAAACTCATTTATATTGGGAGCAAAACCCAATATCGCCATATCTATAGATTCATCAACAAAGGATGCCCAATTATCTAACGAACCAAGTTCAATATTTTCCGCTCCGCCGTCGTGCTTATTAACCCTTACAAACAGTGTTTTATGCCCAACACGCCTTGCCTCGTCAATAACGTGCCTTGCGGTAACAAGATAGGTAAAAGTCCAATCCTCTTCTCGAATGCCGACAAAAAAAGCTGTGCCAAAATACTGAAAGCGACCAGCGTTTTTTCCTTTTTGAATTTTCACACATAAAAAGCAAACGCTTTTTAACAAATCGTTAGGTATTCTCATATTCACATCCTCTGGAGGTTTATGATACCATTTTTCTGCCCCTCTAAGTCGAGTATCTTTATACATTAGATACCTCCTTTGAGGGTATAATTACCTTCTTTTTTGCGTTGTTTGTGCCTTTTTGTGGCTATTTTCTTAACCGATTTTTTCCAAGCCGTTCATATACGGTTGCAGAATTTCGGGAATCAAAATCGAGCCATCCTCTTGCTGATAATTTTCCAAAATCGCAATCCAAGTTCTGCCGACGGCAAGACCTGAACCGTTCAATGTGTGAACAAATTCGGGTTTTGCGCCGCCTGAGCGTTTGAATCTGAGATTCATTCGCCGCGCTTGAAAATCGCCGCAGTTTGAACAACTTGAAATTTCACGAAAAGTTTTTTGCGACGGTAGCCAAACTTCGATGTCGTAAGTTTTGGTTGCGCCAAAACCCATATCGCCGGTTGATAAAACGACGGTGCGATACGGCAAACCGAGCAGTTGCAAAATGCGTTCGGCATTTGCGGTCAGTTTTTCGTGTTCTTCGGCGGAATTTTCGGGCAAAGTGAGTTTGACCAATTCGACTTTTTCAAACTGATGTTGCCGAATCAAACCGCGTGTGTCTTTGCCATAACTTCCCGCCTCACTGCGAAAACAAGGCGTGTAAGCCGTAAAATATTTTGGCAAATCCTTCGCATCCAAAATTTCTCCAGCGTGATAATTAGTAACGGGAACTTCCGCTGTCGGAATTAAATATAAGTTTCGTTCATCGGTTAATTTGAATAAATCATCTTCAAATTTCGGTAAATTCCCTGTTCCAAAAAGCGTTTTGCGATTCACCAAAAAAGGCGGCAAAGTTTCCGTGTAGCCGTGTTCGGTCGTATGAACGTCAAGCATAAAATTGACCAAAGCACGTTCTAATCTCGCACCTGCACCGTTCAAAATCGCAAATCTTGAACCCACGATTTTCGTCGCGCGTTCCAAATCTAAAATGCCCAACGCTTCGCCCAAATCAACGTGGTCGTTTGGCTCAAACTCAAACTCTCGTGGCGTTCCCCAACGGCGAACTTCAACATTCGCGGCTTCATCCGCGCCAACAGGAACATCTTCGGCGGGAATATTCGGCAAATGCGAAAGCAAATCGTCCATTTTCGCTTCGACTTCTTTGCGCTGATGTTCGAGTTCGGATTGTTTGTCCTTCAAACCTGCAACTTCTGCCTTTTTCGCTTCGGCTTCATCCGCTTTTCCACTTTGCATCAACGCACCAATTTCTTTGCTTGATGAATTTCGTGTCTGATTTATTGCGTCGGTTTCTCCAATCACACGCCGGCGTTCTACGTCCAATTCGGCAAAATGGTCTAATAAATCGGTCGGAAAATTGCGATTTTCCAACGCTTTTCTCACGGTTTCTAAATTTTCTCTAACAAAATGTAAATCCAACATAAAATTATTTTTTATTTTTCGTCACGATAAATTTGCAAGATAAAACACTCCGAGAGTCATCTTTCAAATGCGTTTCTTTGAGACCAATAAATCTGATATTGAGATTTTCAAAAATAAGTGATTCACCACTATAAAGCTCTCTTTCTTTTGTTTCACCATTGAGTTTGGCTTCAAAACGACAGAAATATTTATGTGATGACCAATCATCAAATGTATCGTGTCCACTAGCTATTACTTTAAGGTCAAGATTTGTGTCTTGAACTGTTACTATTTCATTTTTTTGAACGTCAAACTTTTCGTTAAGTTTGACATTTTTATTAAAAAAAGATGCTGTAATAAAACTTGCAATTATTAAGAGATTCAAACCTATTTTCATATTTCTTTCTTAAACTTTCTTTTCTTTAATACTTTCGACAAATTTTTCAATTCTTCTGATGCGCGTTTCTTCCTTTTTCGCTTCGATAATTGCTCTGACATATTCTTTTTGATGCGTGAAACTCATTTTTGAGAAAACTTCGGTCAAATCAGCTTTTTTGAGCGAGTCAGCAAAATCTTTCGGAACTTCGACAATACGTTTTTCCGAATCTTTTTCCATTGTAACTTCAATCGTTTCGCCACCTTTGATGCCAGCAGCATCACGGAAAACTTTTGGCACATCCATCATATATTTCCGTCCATTTTCATAATCGTCGAGCGATATTCTACGCCATTTACCCAAACTTTGACGGGAACGCGCTTTGCGCCGAAAACCTGTTCGACATCAAACGGAATCGTGATGCCGGTTGCTTCCATATTTTCGTGCTTTTCCAACAAGACTTCAAAGATTTGTTTCTCAGCCATTTTTCACCTACAATTTTTATTTCGTTCCTTGTCCTTTGCAACTGACCAATGACAAAGGACAAAATCAAATTTAGCAATCTTTTTATGAAACAGAAAATTCGCAAAGCAGTTTTTCCCGCCGCCGGTTTGGGAACGAGATTTTTACCCGCAACCAAAGCATCACCGAAAGAGATGTTGCCATTGGTTGATAAACCTTTGATTCAATATGTTATTGAGGAAGCGGTTGCATCGGGCGTGGAGTCAATTTTAATCGTTACGGGACGCGACAAAACACCAATTGAAAATCATTTCGATATTTCGTTTGAACTCGAACATCTCCTCAAAGAAAAAGGCAAAGACGCGATGCTCCGGCAAGTTCGCGCTATCGCCGACCTTGTGCGAATCACCTACACGCGGCAACAACAGGCGTTAGGTTTGGGACACGCGATTTATCAGGCGAAAGATTTTGTCGGCGACGAACCTTTTGCCGTTCTGCTTGCCGATGACATTGTTGACGCGGAAAAACCCGCGTTAAAGCAAATGATTGAAGTCTTTGAAAAGTATAACGCGCCTGTCATTGCGACGATGCAGGTTGAAGGCGAAGCAATCTCGCGTTTCGGCGTGATTGACGCGGAAGAAGTTGAGCCAAATGTTTATAAAATCAAGGATATGGTTGAAAAACCCGCGTTCAAAGACGCGCCTTCGGATTTGGCAATCATCGGACGCTATATTTTAACGCCCGATATTTTTGACGCTCTCGAAAAAACGGAAAAAGGCGCGGGCGGCGAAATCCAAATCACCGACGCAATGTGCGATTTGCTCAAAATTCGTCCATTTTACGCTGTCAAACTCGACGGCATCCGGCACGACGCAGGCGACAAACTCGGATTTCTGATTGCGACAGTTGAATTTGCGCTCAAACGCGACGACTTAGGCGCGGAATTTCGTCAGTATTTGAAATCATTAAATTTATAAATACTAGCGTTAAATTTATAAATACTAGCGTTACTTGGCAAAAAATAATTTGTAATTAGGTTGATTATTGAACTCTTGGATTCAAGAAGTAAGTGCAACTCTTGATAAAAATTAAAGAGTAAGATGTTCAGTAGTTTTAGCTCTTTAATTTTCATCAAAGAGTTGACATGAAAAAATACAAACATCTTACTCTTGGTGAACGATACCAGATTTAC
>JANOXW010000320.1:0-4092 GCA_031418635.1 Acidobacteriota bacterium | reverse complement strand
TTTACCAAACCTGTATATGCTGGCAATTCTATTTATATTCGTTTTAGTTGCAAAGAAAAAATAGCGCAGGAATTGAAAGAAGTAAACCCCGATGTAGCTTTTGTACATGGGCAAGATATACCGAAAGGAATTGTAAAATGGCTGGTAGAAATTTTTGATGATGCAGATGAAGCGGTGGGTGTGGGAACTATTTTGACGATGGTAGAAAAAGCCCCCTAAACCAGCCTGACGGCAGGCAGGTCCCCTGTGGGGGACTTTTAAGTCTATGATTTTTTAAACAATATTATACATGCATCATCTGTAAATTAAAATACCATGACAGATAAAATAGAAGAAGGAACCATAACTACCGAAACCCACGCAGGTGTAATGACCAAACCGGATTGCCCGCGCCCGTTGAAATGCTTGTGATTTGCTTTTTATCATCGCCGTCCGCGTCCATCGTCCAAATTTGTCCGCCCGTCGTAAATGCGATCTTTTTACCGTCCGGCGACCAACGTGGCGAACTGTTTGATTTATCACCTTTCGTAATTTGTTTCAGATTTTTGCCGTCAATCGAAACGACATAAATCTGTGTCAAAGTTTTATTTGCCGACATATTGACATCGCCAATCATCAATGCGACGGTTTTGCCGTCGGGCGCAAGTTGCGGATCGCCGACGCGCCGAATTTTCATCATTTCGGCAAAGTTAAATGTAGAGTTTTGTTGCGCGTGAACATTTGCAAAGACAAACATCAACATCATCATCGAAAAGAAAATGCGTTTCATAATTGGTTTTTCCTCAAAGTAAGTTAGAAGATCAAAAACATTATCGCACAAAATACAGGAAAGGTTTAACTGAACAAGCTATGATTATGAAAAAATCGTTTTATAAACCAAAAGTAAAACCGATAACAATTTTAGGTAGTGAACTAAAAGTAATGCTCTTTGGGTTTTTTATCAATTGCCGATAGCTTGAGCTAGTGGACAACGAACTATCGGACAAGGCTTCGGCTGAATTTATTGATAAAGCATTAGTTTTAGTTCATTACCGAAAAATGAATGTCGAGGAATGAATATATAGGTTGAAAAGCTGTTTATTTTGAGATGCGGCGCGAAAAGGCTTGGTAAATTTTGGTTTTTGGGTTATTATTCCGAATGTTTTTGATAAAAGTCAGCAGTTATGTAGTCCGAAATTGAAAATATCAAGCCCTGTTTGGAGAAGTTAAAGCATTTTACAACGAACAAGGCGTAAAAATCGTCAAACAGGACGTATTAAAAACAAATCAGGGCGTATTAAACTTTGTTCAAAGCGTATAAAACACCAAACAGGGCGTATAAAATTACAATCAGGATATTATAAATATTATTCAGGGATTGTATAACTTCAAGCAGGGCGCATTTATTTCATACTCGAATGGCGCGAAAGATTTCACAGACCGATATTTTTCTCCGCTTTTCACATTCTTTTATTTTCGGTTTTATAAACTAAAACAAAAATACACACACAGGAGAATTTTATAATGAAAAAGAAAAAAAAGGATTGGTTAAACAGACCTTTACCCGAATTAAACATAATGTTCACCAATGTCAAAAAGAAATCGGCGAATATCAAGTAAGTTACGAATTGACGCAAAATTGGATTGACCGCGTTGAACTGATTTGCGACACATTTACCATCGGTTATACGGGAATCGCGCAAATTCGAGCAACGGCAAAGGATTTGAGCGATTGGTTCACGATGCTTTTGAACGGCGAACTGAAAGGCGCGATAGCGACTGCGCCGCCCGCTTTTCAAACGATTACGATGCCGACCGGCGCGTTTATCGGGATGATTGACGAATTCCGCGAAATGATGAAGTTTTTTAAAGCCAATGCCGCTTACACCGAAGCCGACGGCGAAAATCTGATGATCGTTTCGCACGACGAACAAGCTCCCGATATTGAAAATGCCGTGCCTGATCTGAAACCTTCGGTTAATATGGACGATAAGGTTTTAGTGTCGTATCGGAAGGGAGATTTTGGCGGTTTGGAACTGCAATGGCGCAAAGTCGGGCAACCAATGTGGCAATTAGCCGACAAAAGCACCGAAACAACCATCACTTTCACGCCCGAAGGACTCACACCGCCGGAAAAGATCGAACTGCGCGGAGTTTTTCTCCTGAAAAATCAGCGCGTCGGTGTTTGGTCGCCGATTTATACGCTGACCGTCGGTTGATAATTTATAATTTATGCGAATCAAGAGTCGGAAGCGATGCGCTAACTATTCGCTGTTCGATAAAAAAATCTTCGTTTTAATAGCGAATAGTTAATAACGAGCAGTTAATAGTTTTGTTGCTGATGAAGCAGACATTTTCAATTCTTAATTCGCATAATTTATAGTGGACTGTGGATAATAAATATCGGATAATACAAAAAAATTATTCATTGTTTATTATCCATTTCGCATTAAAGAAGGTAATTATGAGCAAAGATTTAGAATATTTTAAAGATTTTTTAGAAAATCCCGCATTATTCAAAGTCAGAGAATTTTATTCGATGTTGCGCGAATTTGTTGATTATATAAATGCACACAAAGACGACTTTAATTATCACGAAGACGAAGAATGGCGCGAAATCCGTGAACGGGTTTTTGTCGAGTTGGAAAAAAAAGAAAAATTGAAAGCGGAATTTGTTGCGTTAGATGTCAAAATGGAATTAGCTTCAGAAAAAGGCACGGACGCAGATAAAATTAACGTCAATAAAGAATGGATAGAATTTATGAAAAGAAATAAGTTTCAATACGATTTTACCGACGAGATGATTAAAGAATCGGAAAAAAGATTAAATGTATTTATTAATTCCATCATTGATCATGAATTTAAAGAGAAAGAGCTAAAAGAAAGTGAAATAAAACTCCAAAAAGCCCTTGCAAAGCTCGACAATTCGATCTTTGCAAACTATGAACGCACCGGCAAAAGACCGATTCTGACATCACTGAAATCTAAAAAACCCATAAAAGGAAATTAACACGGCAAAACTCAAAATATTGAAAACTTTTCAGCAAAACTTTAGCTAAAAAACGAGATTATTATGAGCAAAGATTTAGATTACTTTAAAGATTTTTTGGCAAATCCCGCATCATTCAAAGTTCATGAATTTTATTCGATGCTGCGTGAATGGGCGGAATATGTTGGAGCGCATAAAAATGATTTTAATTATCTTAAAGACAAAAAATGGCGGAAAATCCGCGAACGACTCATTGCCGCCGTCAGAATAAAAGATAAATTTGGTAAAGAATTTGATATTCTAATAGCCAAACTCGAAGCTGCTTTTGAAAAAGGCGCGAACGCGGATAAAATTACCGCTTTTAAAGAATGGCTGGAGTTTTTGAAAAGAAATCAGGCTGAATATAATATTCCCGATAATGATATTGAAGAATCGGAAGAAGACTTAAAAAAATTAATTAATTTTTTCCGAAGTTGTGAGATTATAGGCAAAAAACCCGATAAGAATGATATAAACATTCAAAAAGCTCTCGAAAACCTCGAAAATTCAATGTTTGAACATTATGAACGAACCGGCAAAAGACCGATTTTATCCGCGTTGCAAATTAAGCAAAGCAAAAAAGGAAATTAACGCTTAGTATTACCAAAAGGGGGCAATTTTTATGAAACCAAATTTTTTGATATTTTTAGTTCTTGTTGCAATTTTTACTTTTAGCGCGTCGGCACAACAGCCGTCGCCGACTCCGTTACTTTATTCGGAAAAGACGCTTGAGCAATTAACTAAAATTCAACAATCGGCTTTGACTAGCAATTACGCTTATCAGCAAACGGCGTATCTTTCTATGAATATCGGTGCGCGGCTGTCGGGTTCGGCACAAGCAAATCGCGCCGTCGAATATGTCGCGGACGAGATGAGAAAACTCGGTTTAGACGTGCGTTTGCAAAAAGTTATCGTTCCGCATTGGGTTCGCGGCGAGGAAAAAGGCGAACTCGTCGAATGGAAAGGAATGGCGGACGGCACGACGCAAAAAGTCGTTTTGACCGCACTCGGCGGAAGTATCGCCACTGCGCCCGAAGGTTTGACGGCGGAAATTGTCGTGGTCAATAATTTTGACGAATTAAACG
>JANOXW010000319.1:0-1723 GCA_031418635.1 Acidobacteriota bacterium | reverse complement strand
GAACTCAGGATGATTTATCAAAAAGAGCGTCCAACCGAAACGCGCATTTCAGGATTTGATTACGCGCCTTTGAATGTTACACGCGGCGAAAATAAAGACGAAACGAATAAAAACAAACTGAAAATTGAAGAATTGAAATTCCGCCAAGCCGTTGAGATTAATCCAATCGCTGAAAATCATCACGCTCTCGGTGTCTTTCACCTGACTCAACAAAATTACCAAGATACGCTTGACGAACTCGAAAAAGCAGTCAAACTCGACGACAAAAACGCCAATTTTTATAACGATTTAGGCGCGGCGTATTTTGAATTTGCAAAAAATGGTGAAAAAGATAAAAGGCTCGAAAACCTTGCGCGGGCGAATGAATCGTTTTCAAAAGCAGTCGAATTAGACGCAAACTTGCTCGAAGCCTTGTTTAATAAGTCTTTAGCGTTGCAAGAATTGAACTTGCCGCGAGAAGCACGCGGATATTGGGAATTGTATTTGCAGAAAGATTCAACTTCAAAATGGGCAGATGAAGCCCGCCAAAACTTGGAAAAAATCGCCCAGATGCAAAGCGGTTCTAAGACAAAAGAACAGATATTGGAAGATTTTCTCAATGCTTACCGAAATAAAGACGAGAAAACGATTTGGAAAATTCATACTCAAACCAAAGGTATGTTCACTGGAATTTCACCAACCGAACAACTTACACGGCGTTATCTAGAAGCCGAAAAGCAAAACGATAAGGCTCAATCAAAAGAAAGCATCGAGGCATTAACCTTCATCGGCAAACTTGAAAAAGAAAAACACGCCGATTTTTTTTTCGCCGAATTAGCAGATTATTACTCGAAAGTAGATGAATCGAAAATTGATGATTTATTGAAGTCAAAAGATTTGTCGGCGGAAGGCAAAGATTTGGTTTATGAAGGTAAATACACGGAATCAATTGGAAAATTTGAAGAAAGCAAAGCACTTTTTCAAAAAGCCGGTAATGAATTTGAGGTCAACCTTGCGGAACTTTGGATTGCTCAAATGTTGCCTGATGTTGGCAAAATAAATGAAAGCCGAAATCGTTTGACGGCTTTCATTGACCGGGCGGAAAAGAAAAGTTTCAAAATCCTGCTTCCGACGGCTTATTATTGGCAAAGTATCGGAGATTTTCGACAAAAACTTTTTTCACAATCATTAAAAACTTCAAAACTCGCTCTCAAAAAAGCCGTTGAAACCGCCAACGATTTTGAAATTCAACATTGTGCGGAAATGGTCGCGGGAACTTATCTGTTACTTGGTGAAAACGATCGAGCATCGAATTTCTTAGGATTACTTTTTCAACCAAAAGACATTTATTACGAAAATTCACGTCAAACGTGGCGGAACAACATAACAATTTCGGACTTGCTTGAAAGTCTCGAACACAATTTTACTACGGTTGACTTTGCCAGAGAGCAGGTAAAACTAAGCAAAGAAACTTTGCCAGAAACAGATGCCGTAAATTTTTCGTTGAGCAAATTAACAAAGGCTTTGAGAAGAAAAAATAGATTTGAAGAAGCCTTAACCGTCGCCGATGAATCAAATGAAATCGTCTTGAAGCGAGAGAGACTTGCCGAAAATAACAAAGCGATTGCGGACACATTTTTGTCGCGGGCGGATTTGAAAAGTGAAATGCAAAATTGTAATGAAGCATTAGTTGATTATGAGAAATCACTCGAATTTTACGCCAAAATTCCTCAAATGACACATA
>JANOXW010000318.1:0-2952 GCA_031418635.1 Acidobacteriota bacterium | reverse complement strand
CGATTTACGAAGGTTTGTCGCAAGAATACTTGAAACCAATCGTCGGCAAAACATTTCCACTCGCCGAAGCCGCCAAAGCACATCAAGAAGTTATCGAAACCAAAGCATTCGGCAAGATTATCTTGGAAGTCGCGTATTAGGCAGAAGCCTGCGCGTTAGCAAGGGCGCAAACTGTCCGAATTGCGCCCTTGCTAATTGAATTGATCTTACTTACTCACGTTACGCAAAAGATTTAGATTTTTGCGGCTGTGCCGCCCGATGTGCGGAAAGGCTATGCCTTTCCGTTACGTTTCCCTAAAATGAGAGGCTACGCCTCGATTGACCGCGAAAGTGAGGCGGAGCCTCAAGAAACCGAGAGGCGAATTAACGGAAAGGCACAGCCTTTCCGCACATCAGTGGGCGAAGCCCTTAAAAATATGTTTTGCGTAACATCAGTTACTTGATAAAATTATCGTATTCTTTTTTGATAATTCCATAGCATTGACAGGCGACGGCTTCTAAGTCGGGGCGATTGAGAACCGAGAGTTTGCCGCGGGTGTAGGTAATCAGTTGCAAGTTCTGCAAATTGGTGGCGGCTTTGTTGACACCTTCGCGCCGGACACCGAGCATATTCGACAAAAAATCCTGTGTAATTTGAAAATTGTCCGATTCCATTCGGTCTTGCGTCATCAGAAGCCAACGCGCCAAGCGTGCTTCCGTCAGATGATAACGGTTACAAACTGCCGATTGTGAAATTTGGGTAATTAACGAATGCGTAAAACGCTTTAATCGTTGCGACAATTCACCGTTTCGGGCGCATTCGGTTTGAAAATCACTTATTGGTATGCGCCACGCCACACCTTCGCCTTGGACAATGGCGCGGTTGCTTGAAATTTCCACGCCGAGAAAAACCGACAATCCGACCATTCCCTCTTTGCCGACGATGCCGACTTCGAGCGTGTCGTTGGTTGTAACGGCGGAGAGCAAAGAAATAATGCCGCTTTCGGGAAAATAGACGTGGCTGATTGGTTCGTTCGGTTCGTAAATGATGGTGGAATAAGTCAGCGCAAACGCTTCCAAATTCGGCAGCAGACGTTGATATTCGGCGGTTGGCAAAGCGGCGAGCAAGCGGTTGGCAAGCGGCGCAGTTAGTTTTATAGTATCGGGCATCGGTCAATCTCCTTGTTTCGGTCGTGTCGTAAAAGATAGCAGACGGCACAAAAAGAAGCTGGTTAAACCAATCCCGATGTCGAATGATGAATCTGTAAAAGAACTTAAAAAATTAAAAGGGCAAAAGCTAAGAAATTCCTACTCAATTGACATCATAACAGAAATAAGCGCGGTTGTCTGTGGAATATTGAAATAAATTTATAGGCACAGGTGAAAAATAACTTATAACGCACCTTACGCGATTGCTATTTTTGTCATCGAAGATGACCAACAATATAGCGTAGGGTGAAGGCGTTGCGCCGAAACCCTACGATTTGATAATCGAATCATCCGACGCTGAAAGTGTCGAATAATCTTCGCCACGCTGGTTGTTGCTCACCTTCGGCGAGCGATTGGTTGATTAAACTGACGTAGGGTTTCATTCGCTATCGCTCATTTCACCCTACGCTATATTGTGCGTCGCCGTTGGCGACAAGACAAAAATTCATTTCTGCGAACTGAACTTATAATATGCTTTCAATTAAAAGAGAAGTTCGACACGCTTTAGCTTGTCGAACGATGAGCCAGCGACAAGCTAAAATGTGTCGGACAACAGAACTGTAAGGCATAATTCTTAGGTGGAAAACGCATAATTTTGATGTTTGATAAGTTGCCATCAGTGTTCAGTCAAGTTTGGCTTGACCCGTCAAAAAAGACGCAAATAAATTATGTTTTTTTTGGCTTTGTGCGATACAGAACATTATTCAAGCGGATTACCCGAAAGTTCGGCTAATACCGCGGCTGAGAAGGCGGTTATATTCGTCATTGACGACTTGGTAACATTCGCAGACGGCATTTTCCAAGCCTTGCCGGTCAATCAGGATAATTGTCCCACGAGTGTTTGTGATCAAACCTTTTTCAGCGAGTTTTTGGGCAGCGAGCGTAACTCCTTCGCGGCGCACACCGAGCATATTGGAGATAAGGTCGTGCGTCATAACCAATTTATCCGAATTTAACCGATCGTGGCTGAGTAGTATCCAACGGCAAAGTTGTTGTTCGAGAGAATGGAGACGGTTACAGACGGCGGTTTGCGAAATCTGCGTCATCAGTGCTTGGGTATAGCGCAAGAGCATTGTTTGAAATGTCCCGCCGCGCCCGAATTCGGTTTTCAAGTCTTGTGCCTTAATTTTGAAAACCTCGCCCGCGCTCTGCACAATTGCGCGGCTGTTGGTCGTGTCGCCGCCCATAAACAATGCTATTCCGAGAATGCCGTCGTTGCCGACCACGCCGATTTCGGCGGTTGAGCCGTTTTCCATAATATAAAGCAGAGAGATAATCGCCGTTGTCGGGAAATAAGCGTGATCCAATCTATCGCCGGATTCATAGAGAACAGTGCCGAGTTTCAGCGAAACAGGTTCTAATTTTGATTGAAACCGGGCGAATTCATCATTCGACAAAGAAGCCAGCAGATGATTTTTCAGAGCATTCGTTGAATTATTTGTTACGTTCATTTTTTCTAGTGTTCTTTATCTAAAAACAGTCAGCCCAGCAGCGATTGAAATAGCCGATACAAGACTTTACAACAACAAAAAAAACTTGTAAGTGTGTTATCGCACATATTGAGAATAAATGTCAAGAAAGTTTCGGTTTGTGCGGTAAAACACAAAACTAAATAACAAAAAAGATCAGCGTGGGAATACTTATTTCACTATCTGAACAATTCACAATCAATAACAAAACAAAGACTTTAGCTTTTGTGTAGAATTGCCGGACGGTTGCTCAGATGCTTTCTTACGTTAGCTAAAATAATTCTATTTTTTTTTT
>JANOXW010000317.1:0-1550 GCA_031418635.1 Acidobacteriota bacterium | reverse complement strand
GCGCGAGATAAAACGCTTCGGACAAAACCAATAATCCGACAAGCCCAACCAGCGGCAACCATTTTGATTTATTGGTTTCAACGCCCATTTAACTATCGTTTCAAAGCATATTTAAAAATCGTAAAAATAATTTTCGCGCCTGCCAAAATCGTGCCTTTGACCGTTCCGCTGATTTTTGAACGCCCGATGCGAATGCGGTAACGGACGGGAATTTCGGCAATCCGCAGTTTTTGCCGCACGGCTTTGATCTGCATTTCGATAGTCCAACCGTAATTGCGGTCAATCATTCCGAGTCGTTCGAGTGCGTCGCGGCGAATCGCCCGAAACGGACCTAAATCGGTGTAGTGATGTCCGAAAAATGCCCGAACCAAAGTCGTCGCCAACCAATTTCCATAGCGTTGTTGCGGAGTCAGTGCCAGCCTTGATTCGCTTGTCGTTGTCCGCGTTCCGATGACCATTTCGGCTTTATTTTCGTGCAAAGGTTGAAGAAGTTTCTCCAAATCTTCGGGGAAATCGCTAAAATCCGCATCAACAAATGCGACGATTTCGCAGTCCGCCGCAATTTCCGCGATTCCCGCCAAACACGCCGCGCCGTAACCGCGTTCGGGCTGTAAAATAACTCGCGCCCCGCAATGTCGGGCGATTTCCGCCGTGCGGTCGCTACTGCCGTTGTCCACGACAATAATTTCGCTGACTAATCGGCGCGGAATCGCGTTCAAAACCGAACCGATTGATTTTTCTTCATTGAGCGCAGGAATTATCACCGAAACACGCGGACGACTTTCGGCAAAATGAACATCTTCGATAACGCGAATCAGTTCGCTTTGCGGTTTGCTCAACGATTTTGAAATGACCTGCGGCAAAATATCATCCATACACTATTTTTTCGTCGGCGGAATTTTCGAGTTCAAAGTCCAATCATATTCGAGATAATCAACATCCGGCTTGCTGTCTTTGAAATATTGAAGCGTTTCATCCGAAACTTTTCCAACTATAAAATTTACGCCGGCGGACGCGGTGAACTTGCTTTTGATGAAACCTTTCAAAAAACCGACGCTGCTTGTGTCGCCCGTAAAATCGCCGGCATACCAACTAAAAATTCTTGAAATCCAAACTTTGTTTTTTGTGCGGTCAATCTTCATTCCGCGATTTTCGTCCGCCAAAAAATCTTTGGTAATAAACTCGAATTGTTCGTTTAGTTTTGCGCCTGTAAAAGCAAAACGCTGGAGTTTCGGACAACTCGACGACGCGCAATTAACTGCAAAATGCACACGCGGGTCTTTTAGGTCGCGGCTGACTTTTTCGATTGCGTCCAGCGTCAAATCTTCGCCGCCGATGCGATGTTTTTTCTTGTCCCAAAAACCGTCAACTTTTTTCACGCTGTCGGTTTTTTGATAAACGTCATCTAACACATCGCGGATCGTAAAAGCATTGTAAGCATTGATATAAAACGCGTTGCGCTCATCGTTATTAGAAAATGAGCTAGGATTTGCTTTGCCCAAACTGTCAAGATAAGCATCCAATTTAGCGCGGTCTTTGATGAATCCGTC
>JANOXW010000316.1:0-9885 GCA_031418635.1 Acidobacteriota bacterium | reverse complement strand
CTTTCGCACAAACGCCCGTAAGCCGCGAGAAACTCTTTCTTAATTTCTTCAGGCAGCGCGGTTTCCAAAACGGCGGCGCGAGCTTCATGCCCGCGTTTTTGCAGTTCGGCGGTATCGTCCGGGTCAAAACCGGAAAGAATCTCGCGCAATCTGGTTTCGAGATTGTTTTCTTTATTGCTTTCTTTTAAAAAATGGCGAAACGCTCCGGCGGTGGTTGCAAATCCGTCTAAAACATTCACGCCCTGCGGCTTGAGGGAATTGTAAAGCTCGCCTAACGAGGCGTTTTTCCCGCCGACGCGCGGCAAATCGCGCAGAGCAATTTCAGAAAAATCCAAGGTATAATTTGCATTGGTCATTAGAAAACTCCTTTACTTTTTTTTGTCTGCGCGACGCAATTTATCATTTGATTTATCGAACGACTTCAACCGAGCAATGCGCCCGCGCCGCCACCGCGTAAGAAACACTGCCGAGCAGAACGCGCTCCATCAAGCGATGACCTTTGGCTCCGATAAAAATCGAATCCGCGCCCCATTTTTCGGCTTCTTCGACGATGACGCTTTTCGCTCGTCCGAATTGAACGACCGTTGAAACGTGAAGTCCTTTACCCTTTAATTTGGCGGCGGCGGTTTCGCGTAATTTCTCCGCTTTCGATACTGAAAAAGGAAGCGATTCGACCGCCGAGATTAGACGCACGGATGTCTCGGGTTGCCATTTACGGTTCGCTACCGTTTCGACGGCGTTTAATGAATCGGGCGAGCCGTCAATTGCGATGACAATCCGCAGCGGTGAATCGTCATCTGCGGCGCGGGCTGGCGAACGGCGAGCGACGCGCACCGAGCAGGCGGCTTCCGACAAAACCTTGAGCGAGACGCTGCCCAAAACAAATCGTCCCACACCGCCGCGCCCGTGCGAGCCGATGACAATTAAATCCGGCTTCGATTCGTTCGCTTCCGCGACAATCTCCCGTTCCGGGAAATTGCCGACTACTTTATGCCGCACCTGCCACGCGGGGAACTTTTGCTGCACGCTGCGGCTGACATCTTCGGCTAATTTCTCGGTTTCCGCCACTTTTTCCAAAGCCGCTCCGCGCATTAGTTTAATGTTTTCCGCGCCCGTCCAGCCAATCGTTTCGACGAACGATTCGTTTTCAAAATCTTTTAGAATCCAGGTTTCGGTGACGGTCAGAATCATCGCCACGGTATCATCCTTAAGTCCCGCCTGGCTTAAATTTTCAATCGCGTCATTGGCGCAATCAGAGCCGTCATAAGCAATTAAAACTTTCATATAAAATCTCCCGATAAATTTTCTTGTCAGTTGTTACGAATAAAATTTCAGCTTTCCGACATTCCAGTCGTTCGTTTGATGTCGAGGCGGAAAACGACGAGTCCGCCGAGATTCCATTGTTCTTCAATCATTGCTTCAACCGGAGTCAAATGCTTGAAACGGGCGGAGAATTCTTTTAGAATCTGGATTTTCTCGTTCATTTTTTTAACTTCGTGAAATTCCCCGAACGCAATCGCGCTTTGCCACCGGCACGAATCTTCGATTTTATCGACTTGCAGACAAATTTTGCCGTTTGCCCGCATCGCGTCGAGCTTTTGTCCCGGCAATACGTGAACATAAATACCGTCGTCCTTAAATAAATAATTGACCGGTATCACATACGGCTCGCCGGTATCGAGAACGCAGCCGAGATGTCCGAGTTTTTGCTCTTTCAATAATTTTCGCGTCGCTTTTTCGTCTAAATTTTTTATCATCAAATGGTAAGAATGCAACGAATGTGCCTGAATGAAAACGGCTTTATTAAAGCGTTTTAGTCTCGACAGTAAAATCTAACCGTGAAAAAATCCGCGTTTTCCCGCGAAACTTTTCACGGTCGAAGGGCGGAATAATTTCGCTTTATAATTTTGCTTTAATTGATGTCAGCCTGTTTTGCCGGTCTTTCTACAAAGTGAACTCATAACTTCGGGAGAAGTCGTCAGGTAAAACGAAAAGAACATTAGGAGAAAAAGGAGTTAAAGAATTTAGCCCACACTCAAATTATTTTCTTAAAATTTCAGCCAAGGTTTTCAAAAGTTTTTCCGCCGTGAAAGGTTTTGTCAGAAAAGCGTCGGCTTTGAAGTCCGTTTTGTGTCCCGACGTTAAACCGCTCGCGGAAATAATTTTCGGTTGCGGATTGAGTTGCTGCAAAGCGCGAATCAGCGTCGCGCCGTCCATCACGGGCATCGCCATATCGGTTAAAACCAGTCGGATTTTTTCCGCGTTTTGTTTGTAAATCGCCAGTGCTTCCGCGCCGTCCGATGCAGTTAAAGTTTGGTAGCCGTATTTTTCAAGCGTCGCGCTCGTCACTTGGCGAATGTTTTTTTCGTCGTCAACGATTAGAATGAGTTCGCCGCTGCCGACCGGGAAAGGCAAATTTTGCGTGGCAGTCTCGCTTTCAGAGTTCTCGTTTTCGGTCGCCGGCAAATACACCGAAAATCGGGTTCCGCGATTCGGTTCGCTGTCGGTGTTGATGAATCCGCCGTGGCTTTTGACAATGGAAAGCGCGGTCGAGAGTCCTAAACCCGTGCCTTTGCCGACTTCTTTGGTCGTAAAAAACGGGTCGAAAATACGGTTGACGATTTTTTGGGACATTCCCGTTCCGGTATCTTTTACTTCAAACAAAACATATTTTCCCGCGTGCGCCTCGATATTTACCCGCGCGTAGTTTTCGTCGAGCGTTACATTCTGCGCCGTAATCGTCAGCATACCGCCGTCCGGCATCGCGTCGCGGGCGTTGACCGAGAGATTCATTAACACCTGGTGAATCTGCGTCGGGTCACCGGAAATCGTTTCCAGTTCCGGCGCGACGTTGAATTTAACCGTGATGGTTTTCGGCAGAGTTTCGCCAAGAACTTTTATTAAATCCTGGACGAGATGGCGCAGTTGGACGTTGATTCTTTCGCCTTCCGCGCCGCGCGCGAACATGAGAACCTGTTTAATTAAACTCGCGCCGCGCTCGGTGTTTTCTCTGATAATCGAAAGCCACGGCTCGCCGTTTTTGTCAATCAACTCGTCGCTTTGCAGCATCTCGACCGACATTAGAATCGGCGACAAAACATTGTTCAAATCGTGCGCGATGCCGCCGGCGAGCGTTCCGATTGATTCCATTCGCTGAGCGCGGTAAAGCTGTTCCTCGGCTTGTTTGAGATTCGTGACGTCCGTGTTGATGACGAGAAAATAATCCGGCTGTCCAATCTCGTTTCTCACCAGCGTCCAGCGGCTGACAACGATTATTTTACGTTTGTCTTTGGTGTAATGAACGGTTTCCTTAAGCCATTCGTCTTTGTGTTTGAGGACTTCCGACGCTTTTTCGACAACGGTGTCGTCGCCTTCGCCGATTGCTTCGCCGATCTCCCTGCCCAAAACTTCCGCCGCTTCCCAGCCGTAGACGCGCTCCGCGCCTTTATTCCAAAATATAATCCGGTGATCCAAATCGCACACCAAAATGGCATCCTGCGCTTTGTCGAGCAGGGAAGCCTGTTGAAGAATACGCTCGTCGGAGAGTTTGCGTTTGGTGATGTCGCGGCTCGTCTCAAGCACGATAAATTCGCCGTCTCCGGTTTGGGAAATAACCTGGCGGCTATCGACAAACATCTGTTTGCCGTCCTTGGTCGCCTGCCGCAATTCGCCTTCCCAGCGATTTTCGCGTTTTAAATCAGCAACATAATCATCGAACGAAACCGGATAAACGGTTTTCAGCAGCTCGTAAATTTTCTCGCCCAAAACTTCTGCCTGAGTGTAACCGTAGAGCCGTTCGGCGTTTTTGTTCCAGTAAATTACACCGTCTTCAAGCTTCCAGGTAAAAATCGCGTCGTGCGTTTGTTCCAGTAAATCTTTTTGTTCAAGCAGTCGGCTTTCACTTTCGGCTAAGGCTGCCTCGGCAAGTTTGCACTCGGTAATAATGTGGCGGATGGCGACGTATTGCTTCGGTTTTTTTTGTTCGTCCAAAAAAGGCACAATCGTCGTTGCCACCCAGTAAAGCGTGCCGTCGCGGGCGCGGTTGCAAATCTCGCCGCGCCAGACTTTGCCGCTGGAAATCGCCTCCCACATCGCCTGGAAGAACTCCTTCGGGTGAAAACCGGAATTAATCAGTCGGTGATTTTGTCCGATGAGTTCGGAGCGCGAATATTGCGAGATTTCGCAGAATTTATCGTTGACGTAAGTAATCGTCCCGCGCCGGTCGGTCATCGCCAGTATAGTTGATTCGTCGAGCGCGAATTTTATATCGCTCAATTCTTTGAGCAGCTTGTCGAAATCCTTTGCGCCGGATTCGGCTTTGCCGATGATTTTGCGGGCGGTTTGGTCGCTCATTACAAGTTTTACGAAATTCTAAAATCGGAGGAAATCAAAAATAAACTACTGCAACGGACTTTGAACGAAGACGAAAATTCAAAAACTTCAGTTACAAAACATTACCTCAGTTCGGTTTCTACCTTTAAAATTTCTTCGTCCTTCGATTTATTAAGCCGGTAACGAAGCTGATCGCGCGAAATGTGCAGAAGTCGGGCTGCTCTGGTCAGATTCCCGTCCGTTCGCTCGAATGCTTGGCGGGCAAGATCGAGTTCGACTTCGCTGAGCGGAATGCCGCCTGCCGGCAGCGTGAACAAGGAACCGCCGTTTGAATCGTTCGTGGCTGATTTACCGCCGGTTAAATCGAACGGCAAATGTTCGTTCGTGACCAACGCGCCGTCTTCGAGAATCGAAGCGCGTTCGATGACGTTTTTCAGTTCGCGGACGTTGCCCGTCCATTCGTAGCGGCGAAAGACTTCCGCCGTCTTTGGCGCGAGACCGCGCAACTTTTTATCGCCGCGCCGTTTCGCATTTGTTTTTTCGATGTAATAATCGGCGAGCAGCAAAGCATCGTCGCCTCTCGCCCTCAAGGGCGGAATGTCAATTTGAATAACTGAAAGGCGATAATACAAATCGAGCCGGAAATTTCCCTCAGCGCTTTCCTTTTTCAAATCGCGGTTCGAGGCGGCAATGACGCGCACGTCGAGGGGAATTTCCTTCAAACCGCCGACGCGCCGGAACGCGCCTTCTTCCAGAACGCGCAGCAGTTTGGCTTGCAGAGCCGTTTCCATTTCGCCGATTTCGTCGAGAAACAGCGTCCCGCCGTCCGCCTGTTCAAAAAGCCCTTCCTTTCTGGCTTTGGCATCGGTAAACGCGCCTTTTTCGTGTCCGAAAAGTTCGGATTCGATTAGATTTGCCGGAAGCGCGGCGCAGTTAATCGCCAAATACGGCGCGTCGCTTCGTTCGGAAGCATAATGAATCGCCTGCGCGAACAAGTCTTTGCCCGTGCCGGTCTCGCCCTGCAAAAGCACGGCGTTGATGTCGCTTTCCGCAACTTTTCGGGCGAGTTCGACGGCTTTTTTGATTGCGGCAGATTCGCCGATAATTCCTTCAAAACTGAATTTCTCACTTTGTTCGCGGCGCACTTGTTTGAGTTGGCGGCGTAGTTTTCGCGTTTCCGAGCCGTTGCGAAGGGTGACGCGCAGTTCTTCTAATCGAATCGGTTTGCCGATAAAATCGTGCGCTCCGCCGCGCAGCGCGGCAATCGTGTTTTTCACGTCAACACTTCCGGTAATCATCACGACAATGGTTTCGGGCTGTCGTTCTTTGATAACGGTCAGGAAATCGAGTCCCGAGCCGTCCGGCAAATCAATGTCGAGCAATACTATGCCCGGTTCTTCCGCCGTGAAAACCCGCGTCGCATCGGCGATATTTTCCGCTTGCAGACAGTTGTAATTCCACGAACGCAAAGCGGCATCGAATGTGCGGCGAATCTGGCGGTCGTCGTCAACTATCAAAATTGTTTCGAGCGCGGTCGGCAAGCAGTTGTTCTCCTTAGAAATATATTTAGTCCGGTAAAATGTTTTTACGGGAATTCCAAAAATGTAAATCTTATTAGTTTCATTAAATCACACATTAGAGAAATTCCGCGCTTGCGGTGCGGAAAATTTCGCAGTCGGAGAGAAAAGTTTCGCTATCGTTTAATGGTTTTGTTGTTAAATCGCGCATTACGGCTTGGTATATTGATTGCTTCTCAAATTATTAGTTTCACAGGGAGTATTGAGGAAAATGAAAATACTGATAGGCTATGACGGCTCAAAATCGGCGGAAGCCGCGTTCGACGATTTGCAGCACGCCGGATTGCCCGCAGATTGCGAAGCGTTGGTTTTATCAGTTGCCGAAGTATGGCTTCCACTCCAAAGTTTTAACGGCAACGGTTCGGGTATCAAGCTCGATGCCGATACCGAAGAACACCTGCGAAAACATTTTGAAAAAAACAAACGAGCCGTCGGCGAAGCCGAATACTTCGCCCGTCACGCTAAAGACCGTCTGCTGGCGAAATTTCCCGGCTGGAAAATCAATGTCGAAGCCGCTTACGGTTCGCCCGGATGGGAAATCCTCGATAAAGCCGACGTATTCGAGCCTGATTTAATCGTCGTCGGTTCGGAGGGACGCACCGCCGTCGGTCATTTTTGTCTGGGCAGCATTTCAAACAAGGTTCTCAACGAAGCGAAATGCTCTGTGCGCGTGGCGCGGGGAAAAGTCAAATTTGATTCGTTGCCGGTGCGCGTCATCATCGGTTTTGACGGCTCGACCGCCGCAAAAGCGACGGTCGAAGCGGTCGCCGCCCGCCAATGGCGCGAACACTGCGAAATCCGGCTGGTCGCCGCGAGCAATCAGGTTGCGCCCGTCGCTATCGAACGCTTTGTGCCGCCGATTGCTCGCTGGATCAAAGATGAAGTCAAAGCCGTCAGCGAATGGATTGAAAGACTCGCCGAAGACTCGCTCCGACTTTTGCGCGACGCGGAAATTGCGGCGACTCTGCATATCACCGCCGGAAATCCGAAACAGGTTTTGATTGAAGAAGCCCAAAAATGGCACGCCGATTCGATTTTTGTCGGGGCAAATTCCGGCAGCACATCGGCGGCGGTGGCGGCACGGGCGCACTGCTCGGTCGAAGTAGTGAGAGTAAAAGCCGATCAATAAGAGTTGAAGCGAACCAATTAGCCGGAAAATCAAATTACAGCAGCGGTTAAAATAATATAGGTAATTTGTAGTTTACTTCAGCCGTTCGCAATTTTGCCGCGACATTTTACGCGCTAAACTGCGAAGATTCACGCGATTGTTTCGGCGAAAGTTCGATTTTTCAAGGATAAATACAATTACCCATCATTTTTATCACGGCACAATGGTTGCGTTTCTATTATCTTAATCGTTCAAATCAAACAGTAGATGCAAAGCGTTTTTCCGAAGTTGAATTTGAGCGGACGCGATGAAGGAATGGAAATCGAAGACGTGAACGGAAACACGATTTTATTGATTTTTGAGCAATTGCCGGAACTTTCGGCAGCGGCATTTTGCACTACGGGCGATAGTTTGTAGTGTAATTTTGGGTTGCGCTTCCAAATGTCGGAAAGGTCAAAAATTTGTTTATCAAACAATTATGACCCTTCCGCTTTTAAATGCCGCAACCGTTTTTTTTGCAGATAAGGGTTATATTTTTTCACTTGCATCGAGTGCCTGGATGGGTTGAGCCGTTGATGGAAAACGTCGCGGCAACCTTTTCGTTTACTCATCAAGTGGACTTGGCACAAAAATCATAAACAAACTAACCCCTCCGTAAGCTGAAGGAGTAAATAAAACCGAAGTAAATAAAACAGCGGGAAAATAAAAAATGTATTTGAGGATATGAATTTTAGCGATTTACCGATTTTCTATATTAGAATTGCCATCTTCGACCAATTTAAATTAAAAATCTTTCAAAGAACATATCAGGAACGCAAACATAAAATCCCAATGCTTTCAAGAAAATTGTAGAAGTTACGCAGTTGAGCAGATATTTGATAAAACTAAAGAATGAATCCGCCGAAATGCAATGAGGAAGATTATATCAATTTCGTGATTGCGACTCCACGCCAAGTGACGGCGACGGAAGCCGAACGAGTGCAGCCAGCGAGCACAAACGCTCCGGCACATGATGCTTTTACACGGCTTTTGACACGTCTTGAACCCGATTCGGAAACGCTTTGGCGGGAAGCCGCGACGCAAGTTCAATTGGAAAACGGATTGCTCGTGCTCGATGATTCAACGCTTGATAAACCATATTCGGCAAGCAATGATCTGGTGTACCGGCATTATTCGGGAAAACATCACGAAGTTGTTTCAGGCATCAACTTGATCAGTTTATTGTGGACTGACGGCGACCGCGCAGTGCCGTGTGATTATCGAATATTTGACAAAGATAGGGACGGTAAAACGAAGAACGATCATTTCGAGGAGATGCTGATCGAAGCGCACCAACGCGGGTTTACGCCCCACATGGTGTGTTTCGATTCGTGGTATTCGTCAATCGGGAACCTGAAGTTAGTGCGCGGTCTGGGCTGGCATTTTCTGACCAGATTAAAGTCGAACCGGCAAGTCAATCCGGAAGGTAAAGGCTTGAAATCAATTGCGGAAATCGAGATTGATGAGTTAGGAACGCTCGTTTGGCTCAAAGGATTTGGAATGGTCAAGGTGTTTCGATTGATTGACACAAACGGCAACGCGGAACATTGGGCGACGAACAAAATCGAGATGAGCGATCTGGAACGTGTCAAATATGCTTCTTTCAGTTGGCAGATCGAGCAATTCCATCGCGGAATCAAGCAGTTTTGTTTGATCGAACGGGCGCAATGTCGCCGCCGAAAACCGTGGCAAAATCACATCAATTTATGCTTGCGGGCATTTTTGAGAATTGAAAGCCATTGTTATCACAAAGGCATCAGTTGGTTTGAAGCGAAAACGAGCATTATTCGGAGTGCAGTCAGGGCGTATTTAGAAAATCCGCTTTACTCGTTAATTCTAACTGCGTAACTTCTAAATTGAATGATGTTTGTCTGACTTACAAATAAACACTCCAATAATTTTCAACGCTTGTGCTTTCATTCAATGTTGAAACTAATATTGACCACCGCCGTCATATCCTTATCAATCGAAGATGTATCGCTGATGCCCGCGTCGGAAACTTCGGTCGAATCGGCGGCTGTAATTTGCAGAACACCCATTTTTGCCGCGCGCACCGTACCGATTTTATTGCCCGTGCTGGCGGCAATTCTTTCGGCGCGCATTTTGCCATCCTTTGCCGCCTCGCCGAGCATTTCAATTTTCAAATCTCCTAACTGCGTGTAAAAATACTGCGGCGGATTCGATTCAATCAAAATTCCCTGATTGATTAATTCGGTTGCTTGACGGGCAATCTGCGCAATTTTATCAACCTCATTTGACCTGACTTCCAACTGCTGCCTGAGCGAATAACCGGTAATTTCCGCTGTTTCCGCGCCGTTAGCGTCCAGTTTCTTCAAAGTAATGGTTGAAATGGAAGAAATCTGAATTTGATTATCGTTAATACCCTTGCTTATCAAATATTGCTTGACACGCGAAACGCTTTCTGAAAGCTGTCGGTATGCGTCCGGCAATGTCGGAGCTTGATACGATACTCCCGCGTTCCATAAGACCAAATCCGATTTGATGCGGGTGCGTACCGCACCGGTGACGATAATCGCTTCAGTTTTTTTCTGCGTTTTTGCATGGAACCATCCGAAAATAAAAGATGACGCTACCAAACCGATTGCGAGCGCAACGCCTCCATTAAGCCAATAATTATTTCTTTCACCGTTCATTATTTCTCCTCCTAAATTCATTCGTCAGTATTTGTTTTATTTATCTGCCCGCCCGGATATATTTCCATCAACAATAAACTTTACTTTAGCTTTAGTTCCGCATCGCAGATTTCACTTAAGAAATTGTAAAACGTAGCAATTAGCCAAGCCGTCAGTCCGGCACTGCCGCTCCATA
>JANOXW010000315.1:0-2714 GCA_031418635.1 Acidobacteriota bacterium | reverse complement strand
ATTTATCGCGCCGAAGCTTGATGAAAAGACCAAAGGATTTTGGGAAACCAATTCGTTTTTCAGCCGCATTATAAACGGCAAGCGTATCAATTTTTTCGATAAAGGCGGACTTTATGAACATTCGCGCAACGGTTATTTTCTGAGATTTTTTCATCATTTGGCGCATTTTCTCGGTGGCAAACCCGAAGAAATTTTGAAAGCCAAAACTCCAAACGAACAAGCAGAACTTTATCAAAAACACATCGCGCCGTTCTTTGATTCGTTTATCATCAAAAACGTCGGGAAATTGCCCGTTACGATGTTCGGACTCGGCATTCCGCCGCAACAATATGAAGAGTTGAAGAAGGATTTACAAGACGACAGCAACATTATTGATATTTACAAAGAACGCGCAATGCGTCTGGCTTGTGATTATCCGATTGACGAAAATTATTTTGCGTGGCAAGCGTTTGCACGAAAATATGACACCGAAAATCGCCGCGCTGTTCCCGAATATTTGAAGGCAGAAAACTACGAAATCTTAAAATCAAATGTCAATCGCTTGAAAACAAAAATCGGTTCGATAACCGAAGTAATCAAAAGTTCGCCGAAAAATTCATTTAATCGCTTCGTCTTTTTAGACGCGCAGGATTGGATGAACGCCGAAACAATAACCGATTTATGGATGACAATCGCGGAAAATGCCGAAAAAGATGCGCGGATAATCTTCCGCACAGCAAGCGCATTTTCGCCGATTGAAACAAATCTGCCGAAAGATTTACGCGCCAAATTTTTGTATGAAAAAGTTTTATCAAAAGAATTATTCAAACAAGACCGTGCTTCGATTTACGGCGGCTTTCATCTTTATATTTTGAAATAGATTTTGAGTCCTTGCATTTAGGAAGCGAAGAGTCGAGTTTTGCTGCTTAACAACAGTCCTTAATACAAATAAAACTATGAAAAATGAACAGATGATCCAAAAATTTTATGAATCTTTCGTTGGCAATAATGCTGATGCAATGATTTCGTGTTATGCCGACGACATTGAATTTTCCGATCCGGCTTTCGGTCTTTTGAAAGGAGAGGACGCGAAAAATATGTGGAAAATGTTGGTTGAACGCGCCAAAGGTAACATTAAAATCGAATTCAAAAACGTCGTCGCCGATGATAAAAAAGGCTCGGCAGATTGGACGGCGGATTACCTTTTCAGCAAAACAAGTAGAAAAGTTTTTAACGAAATCCACGCTGAATTTGAGTTTCAAGACGGCAAAATCATCAAACATACCGATACTTTTGATTTGTGGAAATGGTCGAAACAAGCACTCGGAATCAGCGGAGTTTTGCTTGGTTGGAGTTCGTTTCTGAAAAACAAAATCCAAAAAAATGCGAGAGAATCACTTGCTGAATATAGCGAAAAACAAACTTAAATACTCAATTAACGATTTGAAAAACGAAATCCAAAATCCAAAATCCAAAATCCAAACTCCCGACGGTGCTTTTGAGAAAATGGACAAAATGTATCGGCACCAGCGATATTTTTACGATTTTACGCGCAAGTATTATCTGCTTGGGCGCGATAAATTGATTGCAAAAATGGATGTTCAGTGGGGCGAAAATATCTTGGAAGTCGGTTGCGGAACGGGTAGAAATCTCGTTATTTTGGCAAATAAATTTCCGAAAGCAATTTTTTACGGACTCGACGCTTCTGCCGCGATGCTTGAAACGGCAAATGCAAAAATCGAAGCAAAAAACATCTCAAATATCTCGCTCAAAAATGCTCTCGCTGATGATTTTGATTACAAAAAAACCTTCGATTTGGAAAAACCTTTCGATACAATTTATTTCTCGTATTCGATTTCAATGATTCCGACGTGGCAAGGATCAATCCAAAATGCTTTGGCAAATCTCCAACGCGGAAGAAGTATTTACATCGTAGATTTTTACGACCAACGCGATTTGCCCGCGTGGTTTCGGCGGATTCTGCAAAGTTGGCTGAAACAATTTCACGTTAAATATCCAAAAGACTTGATGCCACATCTTGAAAGTTTGGAAAAACAAGGTTTGGGCAAACTTTCCGTAACTTCGATTTACAAAAGTTATTCGTTTATCGCGGAATTTAAGAAGGTTTAGATTCGATTTTTCCAGTTGCGCTTTTCAACTTTGTGCATATCTTCTTAAATTGTTTTGGTATAAGAAGTTCCTTTTCAAACTCGTTTGAAAAGGAACTTTCTGCCCACAGCACTCACCAATCATTTCTTGGGAAATGCCAAGTGATTGCTATGCCTGCACACAAAATGTTTGACATTGCGGTCTGCCAGACGATATTGAAATTAGGCTAAATCGAAACGGTCAAGATTCATCACCTTGTTCCACGCCGCGACGAAGTCTTGGACGAATTTCTCTTGAGCGTCGTCGGTTGCATAGACTTCCGCTAAAGCTCGAAGTTCCGAGTTTGAACCGAAGACCAGATCAACTCGTGTGCCTGTCCACTTGAGTTCGCCGGTTGCGCGATTACGTCCTTCAAACTCATTTTCGTCTTCCGAAACAGCTTTCCAAGTCGTGCTTAAATCAAGTAAATTCACGAAGAAGTCGTTAGTCAGCGTTTCCGGTCGTTCGGTGAAAACACCGTGTTTTGATTGATCGAAATTCGTGTTAAGAACGCGCATTCCGCCGACTAAAACCGTCATCTCAGGAACAGTCAACGTCAATAATTGTGACTTATCAACCAGCATTTC
>JANOXW010000314.1:0-11624 GCA_031418635.1 Acidobacteriota bacterium | reverse complement strand
AGAAGTAATGACTGCTCACAAAATTCAGTTCGGTCGGACGACTTGCCGGTATTTGATTTATCAGCCGACCGCAAAATCGCCTGCAGTTGCTCGGTCTGCCGGGCGAATGATTTTTTTATGGAAATTTGCCGTTTGTATTCGTTAAAACCTCGTCGAAAGATCGCGTTCATTTTCATTTCTCCTTTGCCCGTCTTGTCGGGCAGATTATTCCAATCGTTAAAACTATTTTCGCTTGTGTTGTTAAAGAACGGCTCGCCGCCGTTTTTCTGTCGGCGCATTGTTCGTTTCTCGGCTGGCACTCGTTTTCGCTTTTGCGAAATTCGCTCTTGTTGAATTTCGCGCCGAGTCGGGCGGCGAGCCTTCCGTTCCGGTCTGAACAAACAGATAATTCGGTTTGTTCAGACCGGAAGAGATAAATTCGTCCGGTCTAATGTTTCGTCCAAGCCTTGTGCCGAAAGCGTTTTTTTAACAGACCTGCAACTTTCAGCAGATGTTCAGGCGCGGGCGATAATTTTTTATCTCGCATGGTTGCGCCGAAGTTTGTTTTGACGCTTGACCGCCGCGCTAAACGCGAGCGAAGCCAATTCGCCAAAAACCGAAACTACTTTTGCAATATTTTATTTTTCATCACGTTTCCTCTGTAGTTTTCGCGCTTCGTTTATTTGCGGCGCGGTTTGTGCAAAGCATTTTTGCAAGGTTGATGCCAGAAGCGACAGGAAAATAAAAAGCGGTTAGCAATCAGCGCGGAAATGCCGATAAAATCAAAGGCAGGGCGGGAAAAATAAAAGACATTATGGTTTTTAAGAAACGAGTGAAAAGATTTAGAATGGTCAGGCAATCGTGGCAAAATTCTACAACCGTGAGTTACCGCGCCACAACCCGGAATTTAACCTGATGAGCATTAACACGAAATTAGTTTTACTGCTGACTTTCGCGGTCGGCGCGGTGATGCTCGTCGGCAGTTTTTTGAGTTTGCGGCAGCGCGAAGCCGCGCTCGAATCGGCTTTGCGCGACGAACTGCGAGCGCACGCCGTCACTTTGCAAATCGCGCTCGAAGAAAATTATCAAAACGGTCGCATTGCCGAGGCGCAGGCGTTAATTGACCGTCTGCGCGAGAACACGCGGATTTACGGCGTGCTGCTCTTTGACGAAAACGGCGATTTGCGCTCCTCATCGCAGTTTGAAACGGCGACGGATTTTCGCCAGCCGCCGGAACTCGCCGAAGTTTTGCGGACGGGTGAGCCAATCGAATTTGTCCGCGTAATCGAGAATCGCAAATTTCTGTCAATCATTTTACCGCTCGGCTCACGGGCGGAAAAACGCGGCGCGGTCGAAATCGTCAAACCGCTCGCCTTGATCGAAAACGACATCGCGGGAGCGCGGCTGCGCTGGCTGGCGACGACGCTGCTGCTGCTGGCAGCTATTTTTTTAGTTGTTTATACCGTTCTGCTCCGCAATCTATCGCGCCCGATTTCGGCTTTGCTGATCGGCGCGAAAACGATCGGGCAGGGAGATCTGTCGCATCGTGTCAAAATCGGAAAAACCGGCGACGAACTGGCGCAGCTTGCATCGGAATTTAACCGGATGGCGGACAATCTGGCGGAGCAGCGTCGCGCCGCCGAAACCGATGCCCAAAATCGTCTGAATCTGGAAAAGGAACTGCGCCACAGCGAACGGCTCGCGTCGGTCGGCAGACTCGCCGCCGGAATCGCGCACGAACTCGGCGCGCCGCTCAATGTGATTGACGCGCGGGCGGAACAATTGATTGAAAACGCGGACGCAGGCAGAGAAAAACAAATCAAAAATCTGACGATTATCCGTCTGCAAACCGCGCGCATTACGCACATCGTCCGTCAACTTTTGAATCTGGCGCGCCCGTATAATCTGCGGTTTGAAGAAATTGAAATTGCCGATTTGATAAAATCCGCGCTCGAAACGTTTGCGCCGAATGAAGCATTAAAAATCGAATTTGCCGCTCGGGATAATCTGTCAATTTCAGGAGACGAAGATTTTCTGGCGCAGGTTTTCAACAACATTTTCCGAAACGCGGCGCAGGCAATGAACGGCTACGGAATTTTGAACATCAAGATTAACGAAACCGAACGCGGCGGCGTAAAATTTTTTGCCGTTAAAATTTCCGATACCGGCACCGGCATCGCGCCCGACCATCTCGATAAAATCTTCGACCCGTTTTACACGACCAAAGACATCGGCGAAGGCACGGGTTTAGGTTTGGCGGTTTCGCGCCGTATCGTCGAAGAACACGGCGGCACAATCGAAGCCGTCAATTTGCCTGCGGGCGGCGCGAGCTTTACAGTTTATTTACCGGCGAACCAAAAAAGATGAAAGAACGAATATTAATTGTCGAAGATGACGCGGCGATGCGCGAGCTGCTCGAAGAAGTTTTGGCGGAGGCGGATTTTGAAGTCGTGACTGCGGCAAACGGGCGTTTCGCGCTGGCGCACGTCGAAAACGAACAGGAAGAGATTGATTTGGTCTTAACCGACTTGCAGATGCCCGAACTCAAAGGCGACGAACTGCTCGCCAAAGTGCGGCAAACCAGAATCGAAACGCCGGTCGTCGTCATCACGGCTTTCGGCTCGGTCGAAAACGCCGTGGAGATGGTCAAAAAAGGGGCGTATTCGTATCTAACCAAGCCGTTTGCGACTAAAGATTTGCTCGAAGTCGTCCGTGCCGCCCTCATACAAACAGCCGCCGCCCGCGCTCAGGCGAAATTGCGCCGCGAAATCGTTTCCAACGACAAAATCATCGGCGCCTCGCGTCCAATGCGCGAATTGCTTGACTTAATCAATCGCGCCGGACGTTCGACGAGCAACATTTTGATTACGGGCGAGAGCGGAACGGGCAAGGAACTTGTCGCCCGCGCCGTTCACGACGCTTCGGAAAGAAATAAAAATGAATTCGTCGCCGTCAACTGCGCGGCGATTCCGTTGGAATTGGTCGAATCGGAACTTTTCGGACACACCGGGCAAGCCTTTACGGGCGCACGTCAGGCGCGAGCCGGACTTTTTGAAACCGCGAGCGGCGGCACGCTTTTTCTCGACGAAATCGGTGAACTGCCGCTCAACGTCCAGCCGAAACTGCTGCGGGTTTTGCAGGAAGGCACGATTCGGCGCGTCGGCGACAGCCGGGAAAAACAAATTGACGTGCGCCTGATCGCGGCGACCAATCGTGATTTAGAAAAAGCGGTAGAAAATAATGAATTTCGGGAAGATTTATACTGGCGCGTCAACGTCATTCATCTGCACGTTCCGCCGCTTCGTGAACGCGCGTTCGACATACCGCTGCTGGTCGAACATTTTCTGGCGAAAATCGCCCAAAAACAAAACTCCGCGTCGCGCTCAATCGCGCCCGAAACTCTCGCTCTGCTAACGGCTTATTACTGGCGGGGCAACGTCCGCGAACTGGAAAATACGCTCGAACGCGCGATTGCGCTCGCTCGCGGCACGGTTCTTTCAATCGAAGATTTACCCGAACGAATCCGTAACGCCGCCGGGAACACGTCGGCGATTCTCGCCGCCGCCAAAGCGAAACGCCTGACGCTCGGCGAACTCGAACGTGAATATATTTTGGAAATATTGCGCGAATCCGGTGGAAACAAATCGCGCGCGGCAGAAATTCTGGGCTTAGACCGCAAAACGCTATACCGCAAACTCGACGAATACCGCGAAAGCAGTCCAGAATTGGAAAAAATCAAAGACGAATGAGCGAATAGCGAAAATACTTCAAAACAAAAAACAAACCGCGTAATTTATATCCGGCATTGTTTCCATTTGCCGCGCCGTTGTCCAACTTTGGGACTTTTCCCGACTTTTTATAAAAATCGCGCGTTTCTTTCAAAGCGTGATTTTACTTCGATAAAGCCTCGATTTTCGCGTTCAAATTAAATGGCACGGCTTTTGCCAAACATAAATCGGCGAAGCTCAAGGGCGGGAAAACGGGCGCAGTCCGCGAAATTGAAATTTTAAAGACGGGAGGATTATGAAGATGTTGGGATTATTTTTTTTGTTTCTGGGAATTGTCGCGGCGAAAGTCACGATTTGGCAATCGGGTCTTTTGTCGGGAACTTTCGGAACGACGCAGCCGCCGGATCACGCAATCGCGGCACTGAGTTTTACAGCGGCGATAATCTTTTTCGGGCTGTGGCGGGCGTGCAGAACAAACCCCGAAAAGTTGAAATCACGGTCTTTGCTCGATTGATTTACCGGCACATTCATCCGACTTGCGCCGTCTGCGATTGTGAAAAATCGCGGACGGCTTTTTTTATTTGATAATCAAAGTGCTTCGGGCAAACGCTCGACCAGCAATTTGTCAATTCTCCTGCTGTCCATATCCACGATTTCAAAACGCAGATTGTTCCACTCAAAACACTCGGCGGCATTCGGGATTCGCCCCAAACGATTTAAAACAAAACCGGCGACGGTTTGAAAATTCGCGCTTTGTTCGCCGTCGAGTTTTTCGAGCCTGAACAATTCCTTGAATTCGTCAACCGGCAGCGCGCCGTCAACGAGCCACGAACCGTCGGCGCGTTTCACTGCCGCAGGTTTGTCGGATTGACGGGCAGCCATTGCTATCTCGCCGGTAATCGCTTCGAGAACGTCGTTGGTCGTCACCAAGCCTTCGACTGCGCCGTGTTCGTCAACGATTAACGCTAAATGCGTGTGCGAGTTTTTGAAGGCTTCGAGCGTCTTCAATGCGGTAATGGTTTCCGGCAGAAACAAAGGCTGTTTGACGAAAGTTTCGAGCCGCGCCGATTCATCCGCTATTATTCCGGCGAGGTAATCTTTCGCCTTGACCACGCCCAGACAATTATCCGCCTCCTCGCGGCAAACCGGAAAACGCGAATAGCCGCTCTCACTGATGACGCGGCGGATTTCCGCGTCCGAGCGCGCCGCGTCCAGCCAGATAACATCAACGCGCGGAGTCATCAATGCCGCGACGCGCCGTTTGTCAAGGCGAAAAACGCTTTCGATTAGTTCCTGTTCGGTTTCGTCGAAAACTCCGGCGATTGTTCCTTCAGCGAGCAGAACTTTGAATTCTTCGGGCGTGATGGTCGGGTCAACCGATTTTTTAACTCTCAGTAGTTTCAAAACCGTGTCGGTCGAAAAAGTCAGCAGGCGCACGAACGGCGCGGCGCAACGGGCGAGCAGATTCATCGGACGGGCGACGACGCGCGCGATGTTCTCGGCGTTGTTCAAGGCAATGCGTTTCGGGACGAGTTCGCCGAAGACGAGCGAGAGAAAAGTTATCGCCGCGACAACCGCGATGAGGGCGAAGGCTTCACTGTAAGCGGCTGCAATTCCAAGATTTTGCAGTCGCGCCGCGATCTGCTCGGCAATCGTCGCGCCGCCGAACGCGCCCGCCAAAATGCCGACGAGCGTGATGCCGATTTGCACGGTTGAGAGAAACCGATTCGGATTCTCCGCCAACGCAAAAGCCGCCCGCGCCCGCGCGTCGCCCGCGTCCGCCATTTGTTTCAGACGGCTTTTCCGCGCCGCGACGATTGCCATTTCCGAGAGAGCGAAAATTCCGTTGAGCGCGACGAGAAAAACAACGAGCAGGATTTCAACCGATATTGCAGTCATACATTTAATTATAACAGTTCAAATTTTGTGCCGAACGAAAGTCTGCAATTACGGAACTCGTTTGTTTTTATTGTTTCTCTACGCCGCATCGTCGTAGAAAATTGGGACAACGTGCAAACCCGGCGCAAGTCGTCTGCGAAATCTCCGTCGCTTAATTTCTAATCCTGCAAAACCGTCGCCGCGCTTTGGAAATCAGCTTACAAATGCTGAGTTTCAATCGTTTTCAGCGTCTCGAAAAAGCTATTTCTTAATGCGGAAACTTAGAAGAAAACGCGGCACGCGCTTTGCAGTAGTGAACGGCAAGAACCGCCTGACATAAACGGAAACCAGCAGCAGCCAAAGCGCACAAGGGAAAGGGTTGGATTTCTTCGTAACTGTTCGGCGGTTCTTTTTGTATCGAGAGGTCGGCGTTAGATTATGAGAAAAAATAGAAATTTTAGAATCGTCGAAAATGTCGTCGAAGCCAGACCGCGAAACGGCGCGGCGGATAAACCGTCGAAACTTTGGTTAATTGTTTTGGGAGTCATTTTGGCGGCGTTCGCGTGGTTTCTTTTCGCCCGATTTTACACGGATTATTTGTGGTTTTCGAGCGTCGGCTTTCAAACCGTGTTCGGCACGCTGCTGACCGCCGCCGCACTGTCGGCTGTAACCATCGGCGCGGCGGCAGGCGTTTTAACTTTTCTGAATCTGCGTCTGGCGGTCAAAAACAGTCCCGAACCGCCGGTCATTATTTATGAACCTGGCGAGGAAGATGACGAAACGCCGCGCTCGGCGCAGATGCTGCCGATTTCGGCTTCGCTCGCTTTCGCGCCGCTGCCCGTTTCGATTATCGTCGGGCTGCTGGCGGCGTTTTCCGGCTGGAATTTGGGCGAGATGTTTCTGCGATTTTTTTATCAAGTGCCGTTCGGCGCGGCTGACCCTTTGTTCGGACGCGATATTGCTTTTTACGTTTTCACGCTGCCCGCGCTCGACGCGGTTTCGATTTTGCTATTTCTGCTCCTGATTGCTAATTTAATCGGCGCGGCGGCAATTTATCTGGCGAGAATTAATTACAGATTCGACCGCGAGCGGCAAAAACTGGCGAATTTTGCGTTTCCGCGCAAAGGTCGCGCTCATCTGCTCGGTTTGACGGCGGCGATGCTGCTGCTCGTCGCCGCGAAAACTTATCTTGCCGTCTGGCATCTGCCGATAACTATGAAGACGGGATTTTTCGGCGCGAATTTCGCGGACGTGAACGCGCTTCTCCCGCTGCTCTGGGCGCAAATCGCGGCGGCGATTCTGGCGGCGGTTTTGGCTATCGTTTGTATTTTTCGTCAAAACAACCGTTTGTTTCTGGCGGGCGGAACCTTGCTCGTGCTGACGATGGCGGCGGGCTGGGCTTATCCGGCGTTCGTCCAGCGATTTTCCGTCGCGCCGAACGAACTGGCGAAAGAAACGCCGTTTATTCAGCATAATATCAGCGCGACGCGGACGGCTTTCGGTTTGAATAACGTCGAAGAACTGGAGCTTTCCGGCGGCACGGCTCTGACCGCCGCCGACATCGAGGAAAACCGCCGCACGGTCAATAACATCCGCCTTTGGGATCAACAGCCGCTGCTCGACACTTTCGGGCAGATTCAGGAAATTCGCACTTACTACGAATTCAAATCGGTGGACAACGACCGCTACAACATCGGCGGCGAAATGCAGCAGGTGATGATTTCTCCCCGCGAATTAAACGCCGCCAGTCTGCCGAACCGAAATTGGATTAACGAGCATTTGACGTTCACGCACGGCTACGGCGCGGCGGTCGGACCCGTGGATAAAGTGACCGCCGAAGGAATGCCCGAATTGTTCGTTAAGGATTTGCCGCCGGTGGCGACCGTGCCGGAACTCAAAATCGAGCGACCGGAGATTTATTTCGGCGAACTCTCGAACGACCGCGTTTACGTCAACACCAAAACCGAGGAATTCAGTCATCCGGCGGGCGAGCAGAATGTTTCGCGCAATTACACCGGCACAGGCGGTTTGCCCGTCGGCTCGACTTTCCGCCAGATGCTTTTCGCCACCAGATTTGCCGATTTGAAAGTGCTTCTGTCGGATGATTTAACGCCGGAAAGCCGCGTTTTGCAGACGCGCAATATCCGCGAGCGGCTCGAAAAAACCGCGCCGTATTTGCGGTTCGACGTGGATCCGTATCTGGTCATCAACGAAGGCAGATTAATCTGGATCGCCGACGCTTACACGACGACGAATCGTTACCCGTATTCGCAGCCGACCGACGGCATCAATTACATCCGCAACGCGGTCAAAGCGACGGTTGACGCTTATCACGGCACGATTAATTTTTACGTCGCCGACGCTACCGACCCGATTATTCAAACCTACGCGAAAATTTTTCCGAATACGCTGAAACCGCTGTCGGAAATGCCGGAAAGTTTGCGCGCTCATTTGCGTTACCCGGAAGACATTTTCCATCTTCAGGCGCGGGTTTTTGCGACGTATCAGATGAACGAGCCGCAGGAATTTTACAACAAGGAAGACCAGTGGACGATTGCTCAAACGTCCGGCGGAGGCGAGAAAGAAGAAGCGAAACAGATGGAACCGTATTACACGATTATGAAACTGCCTGCCGAGCAAAAAGAGGAATTTATTCTGATGCTGCCGTTCACGCCGCAGCGCAAGGACAATCTCGCGGCGTGGATGGTCGCCCGCTCGGACGGCGAAAATTACGGCAAACTCGCGGCGTATCGTTTCCCGAAACAGCAGCTCGTTTTCGGTCCGAAACAAATCGTCGCCCGCATCAATCAAGACCCGGAAATCTCCCGCCAGTTGACGCTCTGGAATCAGCGCGGCTCGCGCGTGATTTTCGGAACGCTGATGGTCATTCCGATTAAAGAATCTTTGATTTACGTCCAGCCGCTTTATCTGCGGGCGGAAACGGGCAAAATTCCCGAACTGCGCCGCGTGATTGTGGCGAGCGATAACCGGATTGCGATGGAGGAAACGCTCGATAAAAGTCTGGCGCGGCTGTTCGGCGGCGAAGCGAAGCCGAAACCGACGAGCGAGACAAAACCGCCGGCGGACGAAAATCAAACTGCCGCGCCGATTGATTCGGCTAGTTTGCTCGAACAAGCGAAACAGCAATACGCGACCGCGCTCGAAGCGCAGAAAGCGGGCGACTGGGCGAAATACGGCGAGGAAATAAAACGGCTCGGCGAAACGCTCGAAAAATTATCCGAACCTAAGCGATAAAAAATTACGACGGAAAAAGAGGGTTGACGGGCGATGAAAACAACACGAGAAATAGACGGCGGCGAATCAAAACATTTGAAGCGTTTCGCTATCACGGCAATCGCCGTCGTGCTGGTGCTGGCGGCAGTAATTATCAAGGCGAAACTGCTCGGCGAATTCACCTGGCACATCGGCTGGTAGCAAGGCTTTTTTGAAAGCGCGCCGGCACGAGATGGAGAAAATTTCTCGTGTCTACTGCGACTAGGAAACGACGGAGTTTAAAAAAGGAGGAAATTAGCGATGAAAAAGATTTTAGGTTTATGCGGAGTGTTGTTGCTTATCACGGTCGGCGTTCTGGCTTACGTCAAACCCGGTCAGACGAAATTGCTGACTGTGACGGCGATGAATACGCAGAAGACAGACGTGGCGGCGAAGCAGAGCGCAACGGCGACCGCCGAAAGCGAGATTCGCGGGCTTTTGGAACGGTATTATGAAATCGCGCGGGCGGGCGACCGCGAGGCTTTGAAACGGTTCAGCTGCGAAATCTCCGCGCCCGAATACCGATACAGCAGCGAACTCGGCGTGATGGACAAAGCGGCGGCAATCAGGCATTTCGACGCGCTCGATTTGAAGTTCATCCATGCCGGAATTGACGGATTAACCGTTCAAATTCACGGCGAAGACACGGCGATTGCCAAATATCTGGACATCTCGACCGTCAAGGCAAACGGCGTCGTCACGAAAAAGCCGATGCAGTTCACCAACGTCTGGGTCAAACAAAACGGCGCGTGGAAAATCGTCGCCGAACACAGCAGCTTCGCCGCGCCGCGCGAGCTTTTGCCGCGCAACCGTTTCGCCGACAATCTGGCGCGAAAATAAACGGCGGCGAGTTTAATAATCAAGATTTTAGGAGGTAATAAAAATGTCTTTGAAAGAAAACAAACCCGATGATGAGCCGAATTACACGATGCGATTTGTGTGGGCGGTGGCAGCGATTTTATTGACGATGGTGGTGATGATGATTGCGACGGATAAATTTGGTTAGTTCATAACTTTGTTTTGGCTTGAACGATTTCATTGCCGGATAAAACCGTTTCGCATCGGCGACTTCGCTCGCAATCGTCCGAACAAAAAACAGACGGCAATTAAAGATGTCAACAGAATCTTATTGAAGGCACTGAAGACGACAAACGCAATTGGTTTGGCTAAACAGTTAAGGGAGATAAATATGACAGAACGCAATATCTTAGATAAACGCAAAAATGCGTCGGAAGAAGAATATTTCCGAAAGCAGGAAAAAGAACTTGTTGAGAAAATGCAGATGGATAAAACTCGTGAGAGTGAACGCCTTGAAATGGCATCAGCACTCGGCACTGCGGACGCGGATATTGTCAGCGCGCTGCAGGAACTGGGCTACACTCCGGCAACCGTCCCGTTATTATATCTGGTTCCGCTCATACAGGTTGCGTGGGCGGAAGGAAGTGTGTCCAAACACGAACGAACGCTTATTTTGGAAGCGGCGCACGCTCGCGGCATCGAATTCGGCAGTACGGCTTACGAGTGTTTGAGCGAATGGCTCGACGCGCGACCGACTGAAGAATTTTTTGAGCGCACATTGCGCGTAATTAGCGCGCTGCTGGAAACATTGCCGCCGGAACAGCGTGAAAATAGCAAGCGCGACCTTGTTTCTTACTGCGCGAAAGTTGCGGAAGCGTCCGGCGGATTCATCGGATTTTTGGGCAGCAGTCACCGCGTTTGCACGGAAGAACGGGAACTGCTCGCACGCATCGCAACCGAGTTGGAGAGCAGTCATCAGGAATCGGCGCGGCAAATTATAAATGGATAACATTCGTGGCGATTGTCCGCCGCTTAAATTCAAAAGTTGCGGATAACATATTAGTATCGGTCACAAAATAAATTTCAGCGAGGAGATGCTTTATGCCTTGGACGGCTATTTTCAGCGGCGTTTTGTTAATTTTAATCGGCATCGGCGGCTATGCTTACGGGATGATGAACGGCAACGCAAGCCCGACGGCTTTGATTCCGGCGGTTTTGGGTTTGATTTTGGCGGTTTTGGGTTTCGTCGCCAAAGGAAGGGAAAAACTGCGGAAACATTTGATGCACGGCGCGGTCGTCGTCGGACTTCTGGGTTTTCTGGCGACCGTCAGCAGTTTTTTGAAAATTCCGGCTATGCTGGCGGGAACGGCGGAGCGTCCGGCGGCGGTCGCCGCGCAATTTGCGACGGCACTGGTGTGTCTGGTGTTTGTCGTTTTATGCGTCAAATCCTTTATTGACGCGCGGCGCAATCCGGCGGCTTAAATTTGCGGAACGCCCGATCCGATCGAATAAAAACTATTTTCAAAACTATAGCGAAGGTCTCTCCTGTTTTGCACCATCGTCACAGCCTGTTTATTGAAGAAAGTATTTAATCGTTTCCTTATTGGTTTAATTCCCCGTAGCTTTGCTACGGAAGTCCGATTAAACAAAATTCGTGGTTTGCGCTGCTTTGAGCGCAAAATTTTCGGGCGAATGCCGCGTCAGCTCTGCTGCGCGGTAGTCCGAAAATAACGAATTTTCAATTTACTTAAAAAAGGAGCAATTTTGAAATTCAAAAGAGATATTTGCAGACTTAAATTCAGACAAAAAACTATTTGGCGAAGAAACGTCGCTTTTGTTTCTAGTTCCGCTGATTCAAACGGCGAAGGAATGATTCATAGCCGACAGACTGAAATTTGCTGGCTGCTCAAGCATTCGACAAACTAAAATTTATAGGACTTTATAGAAAAGGAAAAAATTACCATGAAC
>JANOXW010000313.1:0-2458 GCA_031418635.1 Acidobacteriota bacterium | reverse complement strand
ATCGGTTCGTTTGGCAATTTCAACCAGTTTATTGACCGGAATCCACGCATCAACGCCATTGATTGAATAATATTTCGTCCAAACTGTTCCACCCACTGCTTTTATCGCTAGTCTTAAAGGTGATGTATCCTGTGGAAAGGTTTGCACTAAAACTTGCACAAACGGCTGCGAAGCATTCGGCTCATACCACGAATTCGCAGTTGTGATTTGACCATTGACAACCTGCAATAAAGGCGTGGCAAGTTTTTTCTTTGCCTCTGCCGTGCTGGTTGCTGCTTTAACCACAGTATTTCCAGTGTTTGGTAATAACAAAACTGAAAACACAAAGACCAGCAGTAATGCTTGGAATCTAATAAAATTTTTCTTTTTCAATATGGCTCTAATCATATATTCTCCTCTTTAACCTCTTCCGAGAGGTTTTTATCTGCCAAAAACTGCCTGGCACTTATCGCTTGTCAACCTCTATGCCATAATCGCGTGAAATCGTGAAGTATTGCAATATCAACACTTACAGCAATTAAACAAGAATAGTGCGAAGATTTTACTTATAGATGCTTTCAATTTGACCGTAGCTTTCGGTCAGATTGAATGTTTTTTTTACTACTAAAAAGAATTACCCTCGAAAAAAAAAGAGGCTTAAATTATGTATAAAATAAGGAGATTTTTATGGGAATGTTCGATACGTTGCGATGTAAATATCCGTTGCCTGATAAAATTGTGCAAACGGATTCATTTCAAACAAAAAGCCTTGAATGCCTGTTGGATGATTACACAATTACCGAAAATGGAAAGTTGATTTTGCTATGAACGGTTTGAATATATCGCTCGTTTTACAGAAGGCAAATTGCAATGGATAAAACGAGTTGATTTAGAAAAATAAGGAGGAATTTATGCCATATAACAAACTAAACATTTCGGGCGCAAAAGCCGATGTTCTCGCGTGGGTGCATCACGATTTGTCGCTCGACGAACAAAATATGTTGCGAAATGTGTCGCGTCTGCCGTGTCTTTTCAAACACATCGCGCTAATGCCGGACGCACATCTCGGAATCGGCTCGATGGTCGGTTCGGTCGTGGCGACGAAAGAAGCCGTGATTCCGGCAACCGTCGGCGTGGACATCGGATGTGGAATGATGGCGGTCAAAACGCCTTTCAAAAGTGGAATTCTTGACGGCAAGCTGAAAGAACTTCGTCACGAAATCGAACGCGCAATTCCGGTCGGATTTAACGCGCATAAAGAATCCGACAACGACGCGGCGCGTTGGAACAGTTGGGAAACTTTTGAAGATTTGCACAAAGGCGTGCAAGACCGCAAAGTCAAAGCGATGAAACAGCTCGGCACGCTCGGCGGCGGAAATCATTTTATCGAAGTCTGCCTCGATACCGAAGATAATGTTTGGCTGATGCTTCATTCCGGTTCTCGTAATATCGGGAAGGAAATTGCCGAACGGCACATTGCGACGGCGAAGACTCTGCATCGTTTGAATGAACTTCCCGACCCGAATCTTGCTTATTTTATTCAGGGAACCGATGAGTTCAAGAATTATTGGCACGATTTGGATTGGGCGCAAAGTTATGCGTTGATGAACCGCGAAGTGATGATGAAACGGCTTTTGAAATCATTCAACCGAATGTTTAATAAAGACAAAGCGTTTCGCCCTGAAATTGCGGTCAACTGTCATCACAATTACGTTGCGTTAGAAGAACATTTCGGCGAAAACGTCTTTATCACGCGGAAAGGCGCAATCAACGCCGAAGTTGGACGCTACGGAATTATTCCCGGCTCGATGGGCGCGAAATCGTTCATCATCAAAGGCTTGGGAAATCCGCAGTCGTATAATTCCTGTTCCCACGGCGCAGGTCGCAAAATGTCGCGCACAGCGGCAAAAAACGCTTCACCCGCGAGGATTTGGAGCGTATGACACGCGGCGTTGAATGCCGCAAAGACTCCGGCGTAATTGACGAAATTCCCGGCGCATACAAAGACATTGACCAAGTTATGCGTAACCAATCCGATTTGGTCGAAGTCGTCGCGGAATTGAAGCAAGTCGTTTGCGTGAAAGGGTAAAATTCAGAGTCAGACTGTTTGTAACTCAAACAGTCTGACTCTGAATAAACCACTTAATTGCCTTCTCTGTTATTCTGATACTGAACTTTAAAAAATCAAGTTCGACTGAATCTCAGTTTGCCCTTTCCTTTAATTTTTAACACAACCGTTTTTTCATCTATTCTTTTAATTTTAGGGAAATATTTCCAATTATAATAGCTAAACCAAACCTTAAATCCAATGGTAAATAATATTCCTAATCCAACAACGTAAAGTGATTTTTCAAATCCTAAGGTTGAGTGGGTGATAGTAGCCAAAACAATAGTTAGAAAGATTAGAACAACAAAAATTAAATGACCGATTTGTCCGATAAAATCAACTTTCTCTATTCTTTTTCCGCATCTTTCACAA
>JANOXW010000312.1:0-6354 GCA_031418635.1 Acidobacteriota bacterium | reverse complement strand
AATAGAAAAGCAACCTAAATTTATAGCACAAAATAGCTTCAGTGCGTAAATCAATAAATTTCTCGGTTTATATTTGTCGGTATCTTTTCAATCTTTTTCAACTGAACATAATCATTAAGCAAACCGGATGATGGCTTGCTTTTTGTAACAGTTTGTATTACAAATCAATTTGTGGAAATAATCTGGAAAACCGAATCGAATAAGCAACAATATTTGTTTCGTCAGCAAACTCAGTGGACAGGTGTAAAAGTTCACCGGGCGCGACTTATGCCGGGCAGGATGCTTGAACATACTGCCGCATTTCACGAAATAAATATTACGATTGACGGGAAATTGACGACGGAAAAAAGTTCGGCAATCGGAAAAAAAGTTATAACTAAAGGCGGCGCAGGAAATCTTTGCCTAACGCCTGCCGGACAGCCGGTTGGCGCGTTTTGGGACCAACCTTTGGACAATATGGGAATTGTGTTTGAACCGGATTTTGTCGTTCAAACGGCGGCTGAAAACAGATTTAATCACGAATTTGAATTTTCCGAAATGTACAAAGACCAAGACCCGTTAATTCAACATATCGGATTAGCTTTGCTCGCTGAATCTGAATCTGCTACATCTGCCGGAAGACTTTACGCCGATTCGTTGATTCAAACATTGACTTTGCACTTGTTGAAAAATTACAGCAACGCAGGTTCGATTCAAGAAAATTTGAACGGCGGACTTTCGGGTTATAAGTTGCGCCGTGTCAAGGAATTTATCAACGAAAATCTGGAAGAAGATTTGCCGCTTGCCGCGCTTGCCGAAGTCGCCGATTTGAGTCAATTCCATTTTGCCCGCTCTTTCCGAAAATCTACCGGACAAACTCCGCAACATTATCTAATGCACCAACGCATCGAACGCGCCAAAGAATTATTAGCAAAGGACGATCTGCCGATTGTCGAAATAAGTTTGCGAACCGGCTTCAAAAATCAGAGTCATTTCACCACTCTTTTCCGCAAATATACAAAATTTACGCCGAAACTCTGGCGCGAATTAAAACTCGCTTAAAAGTGAAAAAGTAAGCAGTAAGGCAAAATGGATAACGGATAATGGATAATGAAGAAAAATCTAAAATCTTCGTAAAAACAAGCATTTAACAAATTTGATGAATTTTCATTAGATCTGAAAACTTATGCTCACCTGCTTAATTACGATTTTGTGGCAATCAACTTTTTCACCTTTTCACTTTTACCCTTTTTCACTTTACTTTTCTTTGAGCAATTTCAGAATACAAACCGCAACCAGCCGAAAGATTATTTCAGGACTTATTCTTTAAACTCGTTTTAGACTAAAAAAGTCTAAGGAGATTTAAAGATTATGCGAATTTTATCAATTATTTTTAGCATCGTTTTGGCAATGAGCGTTTCGGCGCAAACGCCGTCAGTCAGGCAATTATTTGATGAAGGAACACAAAAGGCACAAACGGGAAATTACGAAAATGCCGTCGAGTATTTTCAAAAAGCGGTTCTGCTTTTGCCGAATGAAAAGACAGACACTAATTTTTTAGCGCGGGTTCATTTCAATCTCGGCGTTTGTTTTTATCATTTGCAACGAAATGACGAGTCTGTCGGAGAATTAACGGAAGCCATAAAATTAGCGCAAGGAAAATATCAAAAAGCCTTTTACGCGCTTGGAATGGCGCACGGCAAGATGAAAAATTGGCAATCTGCCGAAACTGCTTTTCGGGCAGCAATCAATTTGAAAAAAATTGACGGCGAAGCGTGGTTTGATTTGGCTTTGATTCTGATTGAGAAAAAAGATTTCAACGCGGCGGAAAGCGCATTTCAAAATGCCGTCAAATACAAAAGCATCGGTTCTGCCGACGCGCACAACAATCTCGGTGTTATTTACGCGCTCAAAGACGATTTTCCGTCCGCCGAAAAAGAATTCAAAACGGCTTTGAGCGAGTCAAACGGCAAATCAATCGAAGCCCACAATAATCTGCAATTCTGCAAATTATATCAACAAAATTTCAATCGAAATTTGCTGGCAAAATTGGAATTCAGTCGCCAAAATTAACAATACAGGATTTACGCAACTGATTTTCGTTTATGCCGAAGTTCCCAAAAGTTGAACTTCGGCAATTTTTTTTAATCGTTCCTTATAGGTTTAATTCCCCGTAGCTCTGCTACGGAAATAAGGAAAAATAAAAATTCCGATTCAATACCTCGCGGCTCTGCCGCGCGGAAAATTTATTCGCAAAAAACGGTTTCCACAACGTCATTGATAAGCTAAACTAAGCTGTAATCCAAAACAAAAGGAGACTTAACAGATGTTGAAACCTAATAAAATTGTCTATTTTCTATTAGTTGTCGTAGCTTTGACAACGACCGTTTTTGCCCAAAAGACCAAGACTAAAACCGTCCAAACTGCACAGGAAAAAGAACAGCGATTGCGAGATGAAGAAACCGTCAGAAATATGCAAGACCCCGGATTTGACGTGGCGGTTGTCGTCAAAGACGGCGCAATTCGTGAAACCGCCGGCTTGAAAGCCAAACTTTTGTCGAGCGTCAAACGCGGAGATTTTCTCTCGTTGGTTGACAAAGTTCCGTCGGCAAATTGGTATAAAGTAGTTGAAGCCGACAGCGGCACGGAAGGCTGGATTGACAGCAGATTTGTGGTCATAAAATTAACTGCCAATACAGTTACCGGTCCGCCGCTGGAAGAAGAAGATGTTGCTGACAACCTTGCGCCCGAAGTCAGTATTACCAATCTTGAAGAAGGCACGACTTTAAGAATTCGGCTCAATGGCAAACTCTATATGATTCCGCCCGGAACAACGAAAACCGTCCAAGTTACCGAAGGAAAGTTCACCTATTACGGTTGGTCGCCCGGCATCCGACCTGCCACCGGCAGTAGCATTCTCAAAAAAGGAAAGAAATATAGTTGGACATTTAAAATCAACCGACGTTAAACTTATGTATTAAATGGCTCGAAAATACATAATCAAATGCGACGAAGACGGTTTGCCCGAAAAGTTGACTCGTTATCGAAGTGAACTTAACGAAGAACAATTCCGCGTCGTAACGGCGAAACCAAATGCAACATTGGTTGTCGCGGGCGCGGGAACGGGCAAGACGCGGACGATAACTTATCGCGTTGCTTATCTGCTGGAAAAAGGTGTTTCGCCGAATCGGATTTTGTTGGCAACATTTACCAATCGTGCGGCGCGAGAAATGCTCAAGCGCGTCGAACTGCTTACGGGAAGCCAAAATGTCCATCGAATTTGGGGCGGAACATTTCACCGCATCGCCAATTTGATTTTGCGAAAACACGCGGTTTCGATTGGTTTTGCAGCAAATTATTCGATTTTAGATGCAGAAGATTCGCGGGATTTTATCAGCGTCTGCATTGACGAAGCGGGAATTGACACCAAAGCGAAGCGTTTTCCGAAACCGCAGGTTGTTCAGGATATTATTTCTTACGCGAACAATACAGACAAACTGATTGAAGATGTAATCATTCAAAAATATCCGTATTTCGAGCCGTTGACGCAACAAATCAAGCGTGTTGACACGATTTATATGGAGCGCAAACGTGAGCGCAATGTGATGGATTATGACGATTTGCTGTTGAATTGGAAACGTCTGTTGATCGAAAAACCCGACATTGCCGCGCTTTACGCTGAACAGTTTCAACATATTTTGGTTGACGAATATCAGGACACAAACAGTCTGCAAGCCGAAATCATAGAATTTCTCGCCGTCTAACATAAAAACGTGATGGTTGTCGGCGACGACGCGCAGAGTATTTTCGCTTGGCGCGGTGCGGAATTTACCAATATCTACGAATTTCCCAATCGTTATCCTGAATGTGAAACTTTCAAACTCGAAACAAATTATCGTTCCACGCCCGAAATTCTTGGTTTGGCAAATACTTCTATCGCTTGCAACCGCAAGCAGTTTCCGAAGATTCTGCAAGCGGTGAAAAAGTCGAAAGGTTGTATGCCCGCGCTTGTTCCGTGTTCCGATGTCGAACAACAATCGGCGTTTGTCGCGTCGCGGGTTTTGGAACTGCGCGACGAAGGCACGAGTCTCGAAGACATCGCCGTTCTTTATCGTTCGCATTATCATTCGTTGGAATTGCAGCTTGAACTGACGCGCCGCAATATTCCGTATCGCATCCAATCGGGCGTGCGTTTCTTTGAACAGGCGCACATTAAGGACGTGATTTCGTATCTTCGCATAATTATTAATCCGCGTGATGAACTCGCGTGGAAACGGATTTTGAAAATGATTCCGAGCGTCGGCAACGCGACAGCGAACAAGATTTTTGAAGCCATCGCTTACGCTGAAAATCCGTTTGCGCTGGTCAAAAGAGAAGATTTCAAATACAAACCGCGCAGTTCAAACGCTTGGACTTCGTTCGTCAATCTGCTTGAAAATCTGGTCAAAGACGACACGCGCAATCAACCTGCCAAACAAATTGAACTTATTTTAAGCGATGGTTACGAGCAGTATTTACAAGAAACTTTTGAGAACGCCGAAGCGCGAACCGAAGACTTAAAACAACTCGCGCTTTACGCCTCGCGTTATGATTCGACCGAAAGTTTCCTGTCGGAACTCGCTCTGCTTTCGACGGAAAGATTCGGCGCACCGCAGGCAATCGTTGGCGAAGATGTCGTGCAAGGCGGCGAAGAAGACGAACTTTTAACCTTGACGAGTATTCATCAGGCAAAAGGCTTAGAGTGGAAAGTCGTCTTTCTGATTTGGACGGCGGAAGGCAAATTTCCATCTCCGCGAAGTTTGAAAGAAATTGACAGCGAAGAAGAAGAACGCCGTCTCTGGTATGTCGCCCTAACCCGCGCCAAAGACGAACTTTATCTGACATATCCCTTGATGATTGTTGATTACAACCGCCAAACCGTCCTCCAAAAACCGTCGCGCTTCATCCAAGAATGTCCGCCCGCACTATTCGAGATTTGGAGTCTCGAAGAAGACGCGCCGAAATTCGACGCGCCTATCAGTTTTTTGGAAGAACAAAAGCCGGATTTTATCAATTGAGGTCAACGAATCATTTCGGATTATCTACTTCCAGATTATTACGTTTCTGTTTAGTTGGTGTTGTATCAACTATCTTGGCGACAAAGGCATCGAACTGTCCACCACCGTGGCGAGGCTGAAAAGCATTATAGACATGGAAATTGAGTGAATCAGTTAATCCCGTTATGTGAGCGTTACCAGCTTGGTCCAAAGCAATTGCCATTCCTCTATCTTGACCTGTACCGCCAAGATAGGTGGAATAGATAAGTGCAGAACCGGCGGAATTCAACTTCAGCACAAAGGCATCGTCGCCACCACCTCGAAAAAGCTGAAAGGGATTTGCTGTCGGGAAGTCAACCGACGTGGTTTCACCTGTTACATAAGCATTTCCCGTGGAATCAATAGCTATGGATCGCCCAAGATCGCCGTTAACAAGATTCCCGGTGCCGCCAATGTAGGTCGAATAGACAAGACCAGAACCGGTAGCATTCAGTTTCGTTACAAATACATCAAGGAATCCGCCACGGAAGGTTGTTTGGAAAACTCCTGGAGTCGTAGGAAAGTTGGTAGAACTGGTTCCTCCGGTTATATAAGCCTGATTGTTAGCGTCCACAGTAATTCCGAAGGATAACTCGTTGTTCTGCCCGCCTAGAAATGTGGAATAGACAAGAGAGGAACCACTTGGGTTCAGCTTTACAACATACGCATCCACACCACCACCAAAGGTAGTTTGGAATGCACCTAGAGTCGTAAGAAAGTTGGCGGACTGCGTGTAACCTGTTACATAGGCATTGCCAGTAGCATCAGTATCAATGCCAGTACCACCGAAGTCGCTATTACTTCCGCCGAGAAAAGTGGAATAGATAAAACTGGAGCCGGTGGAATTCAACTTAGCGGCAAAGGCATCGCTGAAACCGCCTCCATAGGTTGTTTGAAGCGCACCTAAAGTTGTGGGAAAATTGGTGGAAGCAGTTTCACCTGTTACATAAACGTTCGCTGTTGCATCAATGGCAATATTGCCGCCATTTGAATTTTCGGTGCTACTGCCACCCAGGAAGGTAGAAAAAATGAGAGCGGAACCAGTCGGATTTAGCTTTGTAATGAAGGCATCAGAACTACCACCAATAGTCGGCTGAACGGCATTCAGCGTTGGAAAGTCCGATGAATTGGTTACGCCTGTCAAGTAGGCATTACCGGCGGCATCAATTTTGATGCCTGTGCCAATTTCGGTTTGATTCCCTCCAAGATAAGTAGAATCAGTAGTTCCAAATTTGGTTAATTTCAGTTCAACATTTCTATTTTATTGACTAACCCATACAAATTTTCGATTGCTTTTCTC
>JANOXW010000311.1:0-9494 GCA_031418635.1 Acidobacteriota bacterium | reverse complement strand
AAAATGCAATCCGCGATTTCGCATCAACGCGCCCGGCAACAAACCGCTTTCGCAAAGAATCTGAAAACCGTTGCAAACGCCGAACACGAACTTCCCTTTTTTCGCAAATTCTTTGACCGATTGGATGACGGGCGAAAAATGCGCGAGTGCGCCTGCCCGCAAATAATCGCCGTAAGAAAACCCACCCGGCACAATGACGGCATCATAACCACTCAAATCCGTTTCTTTGTGCCAGATAAAATCAACCGGCTGACCGACGTGCTTGGAAATAACGTGATAAGCGTCGTGGTCGCAGTTTGAACCGGGAAAAACTATTACTCCAAATTTCATTGTTTTGTCCTTTGTCTTTTGTCCTTTGTCCTTTGTCCTTTGCTTTTACATTGTTTTGTAATTTGGCAAAGGACAAAGGACTAATGACTGATTTCTACGCGATAATCTTCAATCACCGGATTTGCCAAAACGTCTTTGGCAATTTTTTCGGCGGTGGTTTTAGCTTCTGATTCGGGCAAATCGGCGTTTAAAGCGATTTCAAAATACTTGCCCTGCCGAATATCCACCACATCTTTATAGCCTAATAATTCAACCGAATGATGAATCGCCTTGCCTTGCGGGTCAAGCACACTCGGTTTTAACGTAACATAAATCTTCGCTTTCATTTTTGATTAAACTCCTTAAAACACTCTGACAAATCCAAACTCATAATCTTAATAAACTTTCGTCAGCGACTCAATTCCAATCTATCAACTTTTTCTTTTTCATTCACAACTTTGAGAAAGTTATGTATAATGCGGCTGTAATTGGTGCTTACAAATTTCTGCAATCTTTTTTGAACGTATGTGCATCTATCTTTTGAGTTTCAAGCGTTGCTTGCCGGAAACATTTCTAAATTTCAAATCTGCGGAGGAAATATGTTGCTAAAATCCAAGTTTTTTCGTTTTTTGTCCGTTTTATGTTTAGCGTTATCTATGTCCGTGTGGGCATTTGCCGACACGATTCGGCTCAAGGACGGAAGTATTATCAAAGGTAAAATCGTTAATTTTAACGGTGGGAAATTTACTGTCGTGATTGAAGACGGCACACGCCAACGCCAAATGAGTTTTACTGCCGACGAAGTGGAATCAATTACGTTTGACGGAAATTCGATACCGATTGACAAGCCATCAAACCAAACAAGCACTAGAAATGACGATCCGAATTCGACGATTATTACTGTCGGGCAAACCAAAAAACCGACCAATCCACAAACAACTTCGCCTCCAACCAATCCCTCGGAAACCACAAGCACGGTGGCGATAACTCAAAAACCGATTGAATTAAGTATCAAAGTTTTAGCTGATAACACTTCTAACGGTTGGACAAATTCGGGTTGGGTAGTGCGAAAAGGGCAAAAAATCAGAATCACTAGCAACGGGCGCGTTGCTCTCGGCAATGGTCGTTACGCAACGCCGAATGGTATTTCCTCATTGCCGGATGCTAATAAATTACTGCCCAACGAAGCAACCGGCGCGTTGATTGCCGTCATCGGCGATGATAATAATGCGTTTATTTTAATCGGCAGTTCACACGAATTTACGGCAACTCAAGACGGTGCATTGTTTTTGGGCGTGAATGAAGGAAATTTAGACGACAACACCGGCGCGTTTGATGTTAAAGTCGAAATTTTCCCCGACACTGGAAATTAAATCTAAAGCAAGCGGTTAATTGTCAATAGGTGTTAAATTTGAAAACAACACTTTATCAACTAACGATTGACAATTAACCGTTAACATAAATACAAGTTGATTTATTCCAACCAAAAGCCGACAATTTGTATCTAAAGTTTTAATTTCCAAAGAGGCAAAAATTTATGCAATCCGTTTCATTAAATCGTGTTTCAATATTTTTCATTTTAACAATTTCGCTGTTCCTTGCTTTTGACGCAAATACTTTTGCCCAATCAAAACAGCAAAAGCCTGACACAACCAAAGGCGACCAGAAAAAAAATAATCGTCCCGTTCCAAAAACAGAAGAAGAACTAAAAAAAGAAGAAGAAATCCGCAAACAAGAAGAGCTTGAGAAAAATGCTGTTGTGGACGACGAAGTTTTGAAAATTAAAACTAATATCGTCAATGTTGATGCGGTTGTTTATAGCAAAAAAGGCGGACAGATTATCACCGGATTAAAAAAAGGAAATTTTGTTGTATATGAGAATGGCGTAAAACAAGAGGTTTCAAATTTTGCCACACCGGAATCACCGATCACGGTTACGATGGTGGTCGAATACAGCAAATGGTCGGAGATTTTCGGATCATTCGGCAACGGCGGTTTTGAAGCGGGAAAACTCGAAGTCGTCCGTCCGGTTGCTTATTTCTTGTCAAAATTCATCAAACCACCCGACGATTATGCTTCGCTCATCGCTTTCGACATTCGCCCGACACCGATTACCGATTTCACCAATGACCCAAATCGTCTGCGCCAAGCCGTAGATATACTTTTGCGAAACAGTCCGGCTTTTCGGGAAAATAATCTTTTTGATTCGCTGAAATTCGCGCTGGTCGGCGGCAAAGGCGATTCCGTAGTTTTGGAAAATTCAAAAGAAGCAACGGCTGAATACGGCGGTTTAGTTAATGTTCAGGCAAAGCGTCGTGCCATTATTCTCGTCGCTTCCGGCATCAATACATTCAGCAGAACGAATTATGACGAAGTGCGAAAAATAATTCAAAACGCCGGTATCCCGATTTACATCATCAGCACCGGCAATCTGTTTTTCAAACGCTACGAAAACCAACTTCCGGCAACCGACTCGATTAGCGGAACGCCCGGCAGACTAACCTTTTTGCAAGCAGCAAACGCGATGAATACATTTGCCAAAGAATCCGGCGGAATGCACTTTCCGGTTACGTTTGAAGGCGAATTACCTAGTGCCTTGCAATCAATCAACGCTCTGCTCAGAAACCAATATAGCCTTGCCTACGAACCGACCGAAAAACGCGAACCGAACAAAAAATACAAAATCGAAGTAAAAGTTGACGTGAACGGCGACGGACAAACCGACGATAAAGAATACATCGTCCAACATCGTCCTTTTTACACAACGCCGAAAGAACCGAAAGAGAAATAGCAAATAAATTAGACGTTACTGGAAAAAAGAAATATTTGCCCGCTAAATACGCGAAACACCCGAAAAAGTGAAAAACATAGAAACGAATCACTCTTTTGCTCTAATTTAGCGTTTTTGCGTATTTAGCGGGCAAATTTTGGTTTAGTTTTCAAATATTTCCGCTAATGTCTATTATTTTTAGCCGCAAAAAAAGGTATGATACTCCAAAAAAAAAGTATTTTTTGCGAATTTTGGACATTTTTGCGGTTATCGAAATTCTTGGTTTTCAATAGACCATTCGCGTTTTTATTGTTCCCCGAACTTTCTTCAAAATTTCAAAGGCTTCTTTTGATAATTCAGTATCAACATCCAAAATCACATAGCCGATTTCATCGTTAGTTTTAAGATATTGCCCTAAAATATTGATTCTTTTTTCAGAAAGACGCGAGTTTATCTCGCCCAAAACGCCCAAAATGTTTTCGTGAATATGCAAAATCCGATGCGTGTTGGTTTGTGGCGACAGATTAACTTGCGGCACGGTGTGCGAACCGTTTGACGTGCCGAGTTCGAGATAATTTATCAACTTCGCCGTTACATCCAAACCGATATTTGCCTGCGCTTCTTCGGTTGAGCCACCGATATGCGGCGTTAAGATGACATTTGGCAAATTTTGCAAAACGGTTGTGAAATTATCACCGTTCTTTTCCGGTTCAACAGGGAAAACGTCTATTGCCGCACCCGAAATCGTCCCGTTTTCAATATATTTTTGCAATGCTTCCAAATCAACTACATCGCCACGCGAATAATTGAGAAAAATCGCACCTTTTTGCATCGCGGCAAGTGTTTCATCATTTATCATTTTGCGCGTCGTCGCGTCCGATGGAACGTGCAAAGTAATTATATTCGATTGCTTTAATAATTCCTTTAAATCACGAATTTGCTTAGCGTTACCGTGTGGCAATTTTGTCAAAATGTCGTAATAAACGACATTCATTCCCATTGCTTCCGCCATCACCGAAACTTGCGAACCGATGTTGCCGTAACCGATTATTCCGAGTGTTTTGCCGCGCAATTCAAACGCGCCTTTCGCTTCTTTGAGCCAGATTCCGCGATGTGCCGCCGCATTTTTGTCCGAAATTTTCCTAATCAGCATCACGCACAAACCAATAATGAGTTCGGCAACCGAGCGCGTATTTGAATAAGGCGCGTTGAAAACCGCCACGCCTTTGTTGGTTGCGGTTTTCAAATCAACCTGATTTGTGCCAATACAAAAACAACCGATGGCAAGAAGTTTATCAGCGTGTTCGAGAATTTTTTCGGTAATTTGCGTTTTTGAACGAATTCCCAAAATATGAACGCCTTTGATTTCATTTATCAAATCAGTTTCGCTTAACGCGCCCTTAATTTGTTTAATTTCCGCGTAACCGCCTTGTTTCAACTCTTCAACTGCCGAATCAGAGATGTTTTCGAGAAATAGAATTTTAATTTTATCGCGTGGATAAGATGTCTGCGTGGTTTTCATAAAAAATGTAATTGTAACGAATTTAGGCTTGAGAGAAAAGCAGTAAGAATAGCAAAATGTTTGCCAACTGCTTGTTTCACCAATTAGCAACACTTTGATAAACTATATTTATGCCAAGTCGCAATTGTTTTTTTTAACTTGTTTCGCGGATTTAATTCTTAAACTCAGCATTCTTGCGGCTTGAGATAATTATATTTCTGAATTTGAATGGTAAAAATGCAAAAAAATATTTTATTCGGTGTGGTTGGTATAGTAATTGGTTTAGCTGTCGGATTTTTTGCCGCTAACAGTATCAATAGGAGTGCGATTTCGTCAACAAATGTTCCACAAACTCCGGCAAATGCGTCCATTCTCAATCAATCAACTGCCGACATCAAGGAAAAACCACAAGGCGGAATGTTGCCCGACATCAGCGAAACGCTTGACCGTGCAAAAAATGAACCTGCCAATTTTGACGCGCAAATTAAAGCGGGCGATATGTATGCAAAAATTCAAAAGTTTGATACGGCGGCTGAATTTTACGAGAAAGCCAGCCAAATAAAACCCGAAGATTACGAAAATATTGTTAAAATCGGCAATATCTATTTTGACTCGAAACAATTTGAAAAGGCGGAAAAATGGTATGAAAAAGCACTTGCCAAAAAACCGGACGATATAAACGTCCGAACCGATTTCGGCATAACCTTTGTCGAACGCGAAAATCCCGATTTCAATCGTGCTGTCAAGGAATTTAAAACTTCCCTGCAAACAAACCCGAACCACGAACCGACGCTTTACAATCTTGGAATTGCCTATTATAAAAAAGGTGATTTGGAAGAAGCCAAAAAAACCTTAGCTAAACTTGAAACAATCAATCCAAATAGTCAGTTGGTAGAAAAATTGAAGCAGGTATTAAAGTGAAAAAGTTTAAAAGTAGAAAAGTGAAAAAGTGTGAATTTTCATTCTTACTTTTTCACTTTTTCACTTTTTCACTTTCTTAGGCGGTTGCCGGATTGTTGCCGGTTATCGGCGGCAATATCGGTTTCTTAAACGGAATTCGTGGAATTTCTTGCTTTGTTCCGTCATCGTCATCCGACGGAATGGAGCCGTCATCTTCTAACGAAAGTCCGGCGACAACGCGCCGAATCTGCACACCGTCGAGCGTTTCATATTCAAGCAGTGTTTCGGCAAGCCGCACCATCGCATCGGCATTTCCTTTGATAATTTTTCTCGCAATTTCGTATTGTTCAGCAATAATTTTCTTGACTTCTTGGTCAATCTTTATCGCCGTATCTTCCGAATAATCACGATGTTGCGAAATCTCGCGCCCTAAAAATATCTGCTCTTCTTTTTTGCCAAAAGTCAATGGTCCGAGTTGGCTCATTCCGTATTCGCAAACCATCGCACGAGCTAATTCCGTCGCCCGTTCAATGTCGTTCGATGCGCCGGTTGTAATATAATCCTCGCCAAGATAAATCTCTTCGGCAAGCCGTCCGCCCATCAAAATCGCAATCTGACTCAACAAATATTCCTTCGTGTAACTATGTCGGTCGCCTTCCGGCAACTGCATCGTTACGCCGAGAGCCATTCCGCGTGGAATGATCGAAACTTTGTGAACCGGATCAGCCGACGGAACTTTCAAACCAACCAATGTATGTCCGGCTTCGTGATAAGCAGTTAGTTTCTTTTCCTCGTCGCTCAAAACCATACTCTTGCGTTCCGCGCCCATCATTACCTTGTCTTTAGCGATTTCAAAATCGGACATCGTAACGACTTTTTTATTATAACGCGCCGCATTCAAAGCCGCTTCGTTGACGATATTCGCCAAATCTGCGCCGGTAAATCCGGGTGTTCCGCGGGCAATAACATTGATGTCAACATTTTCGTCAAGCGGAATTTTCCGCGTATGAACTTTCAAAATCGCATCGCGCCCTTTGACATCAGGTCTGCCAACAACAACGCGCCGGTCAAATCTGCCTGGTCTTAAAAGTGCCGGATCAAGCACGTCAGGTCTATTGGTCGAAGCAACTAAAATCACACCGTCGTTTGATTCAAAACCGTCCATTTCGACGAGAAGTTGATTCAAAGTCTGCTCACGTTCATCGTGTCCGCCGCCTAAACCTGCACCACGATGTCGTCCAACCGCATCAATTTCGTCAATAAAAATGATGCACGGCGCGTTTTTCTTGCCTTGTTCAAACAAATCACGAACACGCGATGCTCCGACACCGACGAACATTTCAACAAAGTCCGAACCTGAAATAGAGAAGAAAGGAACATTCGCCTCGCCACTTATCGCCTTTGCCAAAAGGGTTTTGCCTGTTCCGGGAGGTCCGACCATCAAAACGCCTTTCGGTATTTTTCCGCCGAGTTTTTGAAATTTTTGCGGGTCTTTGAGAAATTCGATAATTTCTTGTAATTCTTCCTTTGCTTCTTCGACACCGGCGACATCCTTAAATGTAACGCGCTTTTGCTGGTTGTTGAGCAGTTTCGCTTTTGATTTGCCAAAGCTCAATGCCTTGTTGCCGCCGGCTTGCATTTGACGCAAAGTGAACGCTAAAAAGCCGATAAGCAGTAAAAACGGCAGGGCATTTATCAACAAAATCCAACCCCAACCGCTTGAAGCCGGTTCCAGATTGACTTTAGTGCCGGCTTCGTCAGCCGCTTTCAGAATTGCTTCCCGCGGTGCATCACTCGAATCGAGTTGGGCAAAAAACTTCTGTTTGTTTTTATCAACTAATTCAAGTTGAGATTGCTTGATGGTCGCTTCGGAAATTTCTTTATTTCTAAGCTGTGTTAAGGCTTTATCAAACGAGATTTCTTGCGGATTAGCAGTTTGCTTGCTTTGCAGAAAATAAACAAACAGCAACGCGCTGGAAATAATCATTAACCATAATAAAACTTGTTTTGCTTTTGAACTCAATTTATAGCCTCCAAAATTTTCTTCCATCAATTTCCTTTGATTGAAAGCCTATCTTTCAATTTTCGTTTCAGGTTTTGGATGAAAGTTTCCTCTCTTAAGTTGGTTTCAAAGCGAACTAATCGCTTTTATAAAACCTAACATTTGATTGTAGTTGTCCTAGCAGCTTTTTTCAACCTTTGTTTTTTGATAAAGCCGAAAAAGGTGAAAAAGTTTAAGTTAAAAAATGACGATTATTTTCCCTTTTAAACTTTTTCACCTTTTGACTTTTTCTCTTTTTCACTTTACTTCCGCTTAGTTGCTAGGTTTAGGTGTTGGTGTCGGAATCGGAATTGCTCCCGCCGGCATTTTATCTTTGGTAAATCTTGGGAGCAATTCTTCGCGCATCGCCAGTTGATAAACCGCCGCAGAGATAACAATAGCGGAACTTTTTACGTCATCCTCGATAATGCGCTCGTAAGTGTCGAGATTGGTGTGCCAAGTGTGCGTAAAATATTCAATCGGGTCTTGGAAAACACCGATGCCGGGCAATCCCGCCGCGTTAAATGAAGTGTTGTCCGAACCGCCAAGTCCGCGACTTTGTAAATTGAGCGCACCAAGAATACCTAAATCGGCAAAAGGCGTGAGCGTATCGCCCAAAATTTTAGCGGCTTCCGGCGGACCAAACACGGACATTCCGCGGGCGCGTCCCGTTCCCGAATCAATATTGAAATAGCCACCGAATTTTTCGTATCCGGGCTTTGGATTTTCAAACGTGCCGAAATGCTCTTTGACATACGTTTGCGAACCAAGAAGTCCTTGTTCTTCGCCACTCCACAAAGCGACACGAATCGTGCGGCGCGGTTTTACGCCCAAAGCCTTTAAGATTCTCGCGGCTTCCATCATCGTTGCACAACCGATAGCGTTGTCGGTTGCGCCCGTCGCCGCGTGCCACGAATCGAGATGTCCGCCAAGCATTATCACCTCATCCTTTTTATCTGTGCCGGTAATTTCGCCGATGACGTTATAAGATGTCGTGCCTTCGGGAATTGTGCGATTACGAATATCAAATTCGAGCGCGACTTCCGTTTTGTCTGCCAAAATGCGCCACACGCGCCCGTAATCTTCGTTTCGCAAAATAACCGTCGGGACAACTTTTGTAACATCGAAACTTCGATTATTAAAAGCGCGAATCTGTCCGTGTTCGCGCCCTGCGTCATCAATCCGCACTGCCGCGCCGTTTTCAACCAAAAATTTGTCAACTTGTTCAGCAATCTGACGACCATTTAACTCGCCCGGTTTTGGTGTTGGGCGTGGTCGCGGCGTTGGAAAAACCCGCGGCGTGTTCGGGTCAAGCCGTTTGCGAACATCTTCGTCAGAGATTCGTTTTGCCGGCGGTTCAATATCAACCGGAATAACGCCCGGCTTGCCAACCAAAATCATATTGCCTTTAATTTTATCTTTGACGCTCGTTAGATATGCGGTCAATTCTTCCTGTGTCGGTCTTTCAGGCGTATCTAGTTGAATTGCCTGTCCTTTGACTACGCCGTTGGTGCTGGGTGTCCACGAAAGAACTTCAAAAACGAGCGAATCTTGGACGGGCGCAGTAATAAAACCTGAAGCACGTTCATTGACCCAACCCGGATGCCCAAAATTCCACGCCTCAAGATGAACATTATCAAATCCCCAAGACTTCATCTCTTTCACCGCCCAATCTGCCGCAGATTTATGATTTGGCGAACCGGTCAGACGCGGACCATAGACATCCGAAAAATAATGAAGCGTTCGCATTATCTTAGAATTTTCCATCTCTTCCTTGCGGATTTTCGAGTTTATATCCTCACTCGGCGCGGCTTGTTGTGCCTGAACCATCGGTGCAGTTTGCAACAACATTCCAAGCAAAAGCATTAAAGTTATAAATTTTATTGCGGCAATTTTTTTCATTTTTTTCTCTAAAGACATTTGTTATTTTCTAATTTGTTGGATTTTTTTTCAGACTTTTTACGTCCGACAAA
>JANOXW010000310.1:0-5346 GCA_031418635.1 Acidobacteriota bacterium | reverse complement strand
TCGTCGCCGTCTTTGACTTTGTGCGTCAGAAATTGCGTATTTGCTCTTGCGCCGTAAATAATTTCCGCGCCCGTTTTTTCCGCCAATTCGATATGTCCGCTGACAAAATCGGCGTGCGAATGCGTTTCGATGACGTATTTGATTTTCTGATTATTGGCTTCGGCTTCGTCAATGTATTGCTGAACATCGCGTTGCGGGTCAATAATCGCCGCTTCCATTTCCGAACCCAAATAATACGAAGCGTGGGCTAAACAGCCCAAATAAAATTGTTTGAATTTCATAAATTTATCCTCAAAAGAAAACCGTGTAATTTTTCGCCATTAGAAAAATGGCGACTGCCAAAACGAACACCGCAAAACCTTTTTGCAGTTTGTTCGCGGCGACGCGGTGCGAAAGAAGCGTTCCGAAAATCGTTCCCGCGACCGCTAAAATTGTAACTAGAGCCGTTAAGTTCCAGTCAAAATTATTTTGGCTGGCGTGTCCGATGAGTCCCGCGATGCAATTCAGAAAAATCACGAAAAGCGAAGTTCCGATTGCCTCTTTCATCCCTAATCCGCCGAACATCACGAGTGCCGGAACTATCAAAAATCCGCCGCCCACGCCTAAAAATCCGGTTAAAACGCCGACTCCGAATCCTGCCAAAAGTGCTTTCCAGACGCTTAAAATTTGTTCGTCTGATTCGACTTTAAAATCGTTTGAGTTTCGGCGCAACATCAAAACGGCAACCACCAACATCAGCGTTGCAAAAGTCATCATCAAAGCCGAAGGCGACAAAAGGCGCGTCAAAGGCGAGCCAACCAATGCGCCGACGATTCCCGCCGCGCCGAACATCAAACCCGTTTTCAATTGCACCGTTCCGCGCCGGTAATGCAAAACCGCGCCGACCAAACTTGTTGCGCCGACAACCGCCAGCGACATTCCGACGGCTTCGTGCGCTTCCACGCCAAGCACATAAACCAAAACGGGAACGGTAATTATCGAACCGCCGCCGCCGATAAGTCCGAGCGATAAACCGATTACCGCACTCAAAATTAAACCGATAAAATACATTTTACTCTTAAATTATGAAGTTTGAATTTTACGACTTTGCGCCCGTCTGTTCCAAGGCATTTTCGCCAAAATCATTCCCATCGTGCAGGTGTCCGTAACAGCTGAAAAAGTCAATCCCGCGCCGATAAATACTGATATTCCGATAAAATACGGATGAACTGAAATACTCAACAAAAACCCGATTAAAACAAACATTCCTGCGACAAAGCGAACCTGTCTTTCCAATGCCCAAGGCGCGTTTTCGTCTTTTTCAAACGGTAAATCCGCTTTTTTCCAAGCCTCGAAACCGCCCACGACATTGACGACATTTTCAAAACCCAAATTTTTCAATTTCTTTTGCGCCTGTGCGGAACGATTTCCCGAACGACACATGACATAAATCAACTGTGCGCGGTCAAGTTCAGTATGGCGTTTTTCAATCTCGCCAAGCGGAATAAGTTTCGCGCCTTTCACTCGACCGCCGGCAAATTCGGCATATTCGCGCACGTCAATCAAATTTCGCGCTCCCGTTTGCAAACAATTCTGTAATTCGGTTACGTTACATTCCATCATATTCAAAGTTTTTTCCATCGCTCTTGCTCCTATCTCGTATAATTTTGCTAAACTTCACTTATTAGCTTGAAACAAATATAACTATGCAGTAATATAGTTATGGAGTCAAGTTGGAAAAGAAAAAAAATGAGCAAGACGAAAAAAAAAGAAGAATTAAGTGAAGAAGCGTTGGAAATGATCGCCAACCGCTTTCGGCTGTTGTCTGACCCGATGCGTCTGAAAATTCTGCACACGCTCGGCGACGAGAAAATGAATGTAACGGAATTGGTTAATGCAACGGGCGCGGGACAAGCCAATGTATCGAAACATCTCGGTATATTGCTTGGCGCGGGAATTGTTTCGCGCCGGAAAGAAGGCTTAAACTCGATTTATCGTGTTTCGGATGAAACTATTTTTGAATTGTGCGAAGTGGTTTGCTCGCGCCTCAAAAAGCAACTTGAAACGCGGCAAAATGCTTTAGCCGGAGTTTTTTAGACTAATAAGAAACCCCAAATGCTTGAAAATTAAAAATCGGGAATGTGATATGAAGCGCAAGTCTTTTTCTCGCACTTCATTCAAATTGTTCACTCGGTAACAACTTTATTAACTGTTTCTTTCACCTGACCGATGACATTAGCTCCACCGCCGACGAAAACGCCTCTTAATTTTCCTTCGCGGTCAATCAAATAGCTTTGCGGAATGCCGTTAAATTTGCTGATACTCATAAGTGCGCTCATTAGAGTGCCGTCTGTCCAGGCAAGCGTATAATTTAACTTCATTTTATCAGCAAAAGACTTGATTGATTCAGGGCTTTCATTGTCGGTATTTAAGCCGATAATTTCGAAATCTTTATCCCGATATTTATCTTGGAGTGCGATAAGATCAGGCATTTCGGCGCGGCAAGGTCCGCACCAAGTTGCCCATAGATTTAACAAAATGACTTTACCTTTTTTATCTTCGACCTTAAAATTATTGCCGTCCAAAGTTTTAATAGCGGTTTGCAAAACTGCCGGTGGGGCATCAATCTTTTTGCTTGCCGTTGTGTTCTTATCGGCAGACGGTTTGGCGGTATTATCAGCTTTTGTGCTGGCGGTATTTGTGCAAGCTGTAAAACTAGAAAATGCGATGCTTAACGCAACTAATAAAACTACATTTGTAAATAATTTCTTCATAATAACCTCTTTTTTCAGCCAATATCTTGCATTCGCAAAATAATCAGCGTGGCAATAACCAACATACCAAACATTAGCATTAAAACTAACTGATTTAAAATCTCGTGCATCCACGGGTGCAAAAAGTTGACATAATTACTCAAATCTTTCGGGACTTTTTTCGCGTCGGCAATTTTCGGCGGCGCGTCGAGTTTTGGCGCGGGCGGATTTTTGCCGCTGTTTAATTCGTCTTTAAAATCGTCCAATTTTTTTTCCGAATCTTTCTTGTAATCGTCCAATTCCTTTTTCGCGTCGGCAATAATGTTATCGTTTTCGGTTTCGATAGATTTATAAAGCCCTTGTCCGTTAGTTTTGCCGTTTGGTTCTGCGCCTTCTTTTTCCAAAGTGTCGAGCGTTGAAAACCGTTTCATCGTGTCAAAAGACCAAGTTGCCGGCATAATTAAACCCGCTACTTTATTTATACCCGAAGGCACACCAACTAATCCCGAAAATAAAATTTGTGGAATTAAAATCAACGGCACAAGACTCGTTGCCATCTCCGAAGTCTTGACAAGTCCCGAAATTAAAAGCCCAAGCGCAATGCCAACCCCCGCGGTCAGAAGCATGACAAAAAGTTGCGGAATGCCTAAAAATTCGCCCGGCAATGGCATCAAACCTGTAATGTCAAAAAATTTGAGTGGCACGAAAAGCATCAAACATTGCAAACCGACAATTAGCCCAAGCACAAAAAGTTTTGAGGCGATATACGGCATAAGTCCGAGATTGACCATTCTTTCGCGGTTATAAACAGGGCGTTCACGAATAATTTCCCGTGCCGCCACCGATATTCCGAACCACACCGCGACCAACGACAAAATAAAGTAAGCAAAATCTCGCGGTTGATTTTCGCCCATCACGAAAAACGTCAAAATAGCAATAATCGGGGCTTGCGCGAACAAAATAAAAAGATTGAGTTTGTCACGGAACAGAACTTCGGCATAACGGCGCGAAAGCGTCAGCCATTGCCGAATCGAACCGAAAATGCCAAGCCGGTTTTTCGATTTTGCACCGTGCGATTGGAGTTTGCCGAGTTCTTTGAGCGGCTCATAAACATTTTTCCGATATTGCGGAGTTTGGGTAAATTTATTTTTCCAATCTTCGGCAACTTGTTCGGTGATTTGCTGCCGATTGCCGTTGCTACTCAACTTTATTTTCTGCTCAATCGGTTCTTCGAGTTTGTCGTAAAGGTCTTTGAAACTCGACGCTCCCAAATGTTTTAAGGCTTCGTCGGGCTTGCCGTAAAAGACGAGTTTGCCGCGCATCAGGACGACGATTTTGTCAAAAAGTTTGACATTTTCCATGGCGTGAGTCGTCAAAATAACCGTTCTGCCAGATTCGGCAATCTGCTGAAAGAGTTTCATTATCTTCTCTTCAGTTGCCGGATCGAGTCCCGAAGTCGGTTCGTCCAAAAATATTACGGAAGGTTTAGTTATCAGTTCCACCGCGATGGAAACACGCTTGCGCTGTCCGCCCGAAAGCTGATTTATCGGCACATCGCGGCGTTCCGTAAGTCCGGTTACGTCCATCACTTCTTCGATAATTTGCTTGACTTCCGCGCCTGAAACATCACTCGAAAGCCGCAGTTTGGCGACATAATAAAGCGTGCGATAAACGGTCAGTTCGCGGTGAATAATGTCGTCCTGCGGAACGTAACCGATTGATTGCTTGAGCGAATCGAGATGCTGATAAAGGTCGAGATTATTTATCAAAACGCTGCCGCTCGAAGCCGGGCGCATTCCGTTCATTGCGTCCATCAGCGTTGATTTGCCCGCGCCCGAAGGTCCGAGCAATCCGACAAATTCGTTCGGCTGAACCGACAGAGAAACATTATCAAGCAGGCGAAGCATTCCGCCACCCGAACGATTTTTGACATCTTTGGTGATGTTCACCGAGTCAATCCGCGTTTTTGATCGCGTATCGAAAATGCCGATGTTGCCGGCGTTGTCAATTTTGATAAGAAAAGAACCGATTTGCACCGCGTCGTTTGGCGTAATTGCTTGGCGCGAGATGCGATTTCCGTTGACATAAACGCCGTTGGTCGAGTTGAGGTCTTCGATGATGACACCCGAATTGCTGTTTATTATTCGGGCGTGGCGATTAGAAATTTGCAGACCGTCTATCTTGATGTCGCTTGTGTCAGCGCGTCCGATTGTCAACTCTTGTTTGTTGCCGAACGATAAAGACATCAAAAGTTGTGGTTGAGCTGATTGGCGCGACGGGGTTTTAGTTGTCAAGCTATCGGGCTTGAAAGCCATCGTTTTTGAACTTACTTCGCCGAGTGCGCTTTGCAAATCTGCCAAAAGTCCGACGGCGATTGAACGCTGTCCAGCAAGACTCAAACCCATCGGGTCAACCAACGATGGCGCGACAAAACGCAAAAGCGGTCCGCCCATTCCGAGTTCAATTTTATCGTTGTGATAAATTGGTGTCGGCGCGGAAATACGCTGACCATTGACCAAAGTGCCGTTAAAACTGCCGTTGTCATAGACAATAAAATTGCCGTTGGTTTGCCGAATTTCGGCGTGTCGGCGCGAAACCATCACAGCGGTGGATT
>JANOXW010000309.1:0-7672 GCA_031418635.1 Acidobacteriota bacterium | reverse complement strand
AACGCGGAAACGCTGTCGAAAATCTTCGATCCGTTTTTCACTACTAAAGAAAAAGGCATCGGACTCGGACTCTCAATCGCGCATAAAATTGTCGCTCAACATAACGGAACTCTGAAAGCCGCGAGTTGCGAACAAAACACCACGTTTATTCTTGAACTTCCGCACAAATAACCGGCATTACTTTAAGAAATTTGTTTGATTACAGACAATTGGTTGTATGTGTTCGGACATCTTGCCCGATGTGCGTTAATAATCAACAACTCAAAAATCTTCTGTCGTCCTTATAAAATCGCATTATTTTGATTTAATTTTTGTTGGCACACTCCTTGCTGTGTTTGACTGTGAGTTTTTGTATTTAATTCGGGTTGGTTATGAAAAAAATTCGTTTATTTTTACTGCTGTCGGCAACTTTGACTTTTTCTATGATAAGCGACATGCAAATTTTTGCCCACGGCGGCGAAGACCATGGCGATGAGAAACCAACAACAACTGTTGCTGATAAAGGAACGATTGCGCGGATTGCGCGGATTGGTGAATATGAGGTAATGCTCAAACATTCTTTGCTCGAACCGGATAGGGCGACAACTGCCCGTTTTTTTGTTACTAAATTTGAAACAAATGAGCCGGTTGAAAAAGCAATTCCGGCAATTGAGTTTGAATCAGCCAATGGCGCAGTAACCGAAGCGACCATTGAAAAAACCGATATGCTTGGCAGTCTTGTGGTGAAAATTCCCGCTTTGCCGGCAGGTGATTATACGGTTCGCGCCAAATTGACTTACGGCGGCGAAACCGACACGGCGACATTTTCGGGTGTCGAAGTTAAGCTACCGCCAACGGCAACTGCGGAAGGCGAAATGTCGTGGGCGCGTTTTGCGCTCATTGCTTTTGTTTCGGCATTGGTTCTGGCGATGCTCAGTGGCTTGGTTTATTTTGTGTGGCTTTTTGCCGGAAGCAAAACGAAACAAGAGGAAGTTCTTTCGGCGTAACTTGATGAAAATCGAAAAGTTTCAAAATTCGAGACAATCGGGCAAAAGTAGATTATCACAGCCGAAAACCTTCTTGGCGATATTATTGAGCGTTGTTTGGCTGTCGGCATTTTTTGTTTTTGTTCCAGCGCAAACGATTGACCCGACACAAATCAAATTGACCTCGATGCAGTTTGTAACGCCGGACGGTTTGACGGTTGAAAGACTTGTCGAAACGGCGTTTTCACGTCGCGCTGATTTATTGGCGGCGCGTCAGCGGTTGGTAATTGCCGAAGGCAAATTGACTCAGGCAGGTTTGCGACCGAATCCGGTTTTGGATGCGGAATACGGCAGTCCGCGATTTTTGGGCGGTGAAGCGGAAAAAGATTTTAGCGTTGGCGTTTCGCAGGTTTTTGAAATCGGCGGTAAACGCACTAAGCGCGTCAAAATTGCCGAACTCGAAATTGCCCAAATCCGCGCCGAAGTCGCCGCTTTGGAACGTCAGTTTGCCGCCGCGATTCGCACGGCTTATGCCTCTGCCATTGCCGCCGCCAGACAACTCGACGTTTTGGAAAAACTAATTATCGCCGATGAAGAAATCGTGCGCGTAACCGATGCGCGTTTGAAGCAAGGCGATGTTGCGCCGCTTGATTTAAATTTGGTCAAAGTCGAAAGCGACCGCTTGCGCGTGCAGACAATCGAATCCAAAAGCAATCTTGAATCCGCGATTTTGACATTGCAGTCGCTGACCGGCGCGGATGTTGCCGAAAGTTTGAAAATTGCCCCGCAGACGGAACGTCCACCTCGTCTCGATTTGGGTTTGACGGAATTGACCGCCACGGCTTTGCGCGGACGAAGCGATTTACAGGCGGCAAAAATTGCCGAACAAATCGGCGCGGCGCGAATTGGTTTGGCGAAATCTTTGGCAACGCCGAATGTTGCGGCTTCCGTTAAATTTTCGCGGAATAAAGGAATTATTGATTTGCCCGTTACGGCGGGCGGTGGTTTTGCGCTTAATAACGATAACGCGCTGACGTTTGGCGTGTCAGTTGAACTACCGTTTTTTAACCGGAATCAAGGTGAAATCGCTTCGGCGATCGGCGAACAAATTCAGGCGACGCGAAATCGTGAATTTTTGGAAGCGTCAATCAAACGCGATGTAGCAATCGCTTATCGAAAGTATCGGGCGGTGGCGGAAAAATTGGTTTTGTATTCAACGCAGATTTTGCCCCGTTCGGAAGAAAACTTGCGAACGGTGCGGGCAGCTTACAGTTTAGGCGAATTTTCCGTCTTTGAAGTCGTCAATGAACAACGACGTTTGACGGAAAATCTCGCCGGCTACAATGAAAGTCTGCGTGATTATTACACAGGACTCGCCGAATTAGAAGCCGCTCTCGGCGCACCGCTTCCGGCTTCGGCATTTGCGGATGATATGACTTCTATTTTGCCAAATAAGGAAATTGTTCCGAATCAGATTGATAAAGATAAGTTATTAAATTCGCTTTTTGAGCAACAAAAACCGGCGAGTTTGACGAAATTGACAAAAAATTCAAAACCCAAAAACGAAGAGGATAAAAAATGAAAAAACTTTCAGTATTAGTTATTTTTACAACGATTGTCGGATTAGCCGCCGCTTGTTCAAACGCGCCGGAAACTACTACTAATCGCCCGACAAATACGACGGTTGCAAATAATACGACGACGACAAATGCCGCGCCAAAAACCGATGATGAAACTCCTTCAGCCGTCAAAGCGGCTTTTAGCGACGCAAATAGTTTTACCAAACAGCACAAAGATTTGAGCCAAGAACAAATCTCACACATTGAAAAAGACACGGGCGCAAAAGTTCCCGATACCGATCATCATTCTTATTTGGCGTTTTCCAACGCAGGCGGAACGCGCAAACAAATCGGTGCGGCAACAGTGATTGAAGCAAATGGCAAGGAGTTTGTCGTTGTTTATGACAACAAAGACGGTTCGCCCATCATCAAAGAAGTTCGCGGCGAAGGCGTTTCGGCTGATTTTCTGAAACAGTTTGCGGGCAAAGGACACGACGACAAATTCCAAATCGGTGCGGATTTAAAGGCAAATAGCGTTGATGAAGCATTAGCAAAAGCCATCGCTCAAGCCGTTAAAATTGACGCGATAACGATGCAGACGCTTTACGGCGCGGCACATTCACATTGATGAAAAGTTCAAGGTTCAAAGTTCAAGGTTCAAGGTTAGTGATTAGTGAAGGTGTTGCATTTTTGCTTTTACTGCTCACCGCTCACTGCTCACTGCTCACCATTTCCGCGCACGAAGGCGAAGACCACAGCAAAGATAAGCCGCAAACAACAAGCGCGACGACTGAAAAAAGCGCGGTAACAATCGCCCGTGCCGAGCGCAATGTGCAAACGGACGGCGGACAATTTAATGTGCGGCTGGAACGAGTTCCCGCCGATGTGCGAAACGGCGAAACAGCACAATTTGCCCTACGAATCGCGGAAAAAGTGGAAGGCGGTTTTGGCGGTGGCGAACCTTTGCCGCTTGAAGATGCGAATGTTTCGGCGGACATCACAACTGCCGACGGTCAATCGGTGGTAAGCAATCTGCCGCTTAAAATCGAAAACGGTTTTTATCGCGGCTCACACAATTTTTCAAATGACGGGAACTTCAAAATCGTTTTTAATGCTATAACTTCGGACAAGCGCAAGATAAGCGTTGATTTTCCGTTGAGTGTCGTTAATGCGCCGATAAATTGGACTTTTTGGTTGATTTTAGCGGTGTTCGGTTTGTTGCTCATCGGCGCAGTCGGCGCGGTGATTTATGCCACCCGCAGTTACAATGGAAACGCCGGATTACGCGCAAAAAAAATCGTGCCGGTTGCCGTTGCCGCACTTTTGATTTTTGTTTTGGGAACTTTTGCGCTTGCCTTTTTTGCGCCGCCGCGACAAACGCGAAATCTTGCCGAAATGCCGAAACTAGGCACAAATTCAACTGCGCCGAACACCGAAGTTGCCAATTCGCTTTCAACATCGCTGACCGTTCCGAAAGAATCGCAACTACTTTTCGGCATCAAAACCGAACAGGTCGAAACGCGCACGATTACCGCCGGTTTGAAAACAACCGGCATAGTCAAAGCGCGTCCTGATGCAAAAGCCGTCGTCGTTCCACCGGTTGCCGGCAAAATAATTTTGCGACAAGGCTTAACACTCGGTTCAGTTGTCGGACGTGGTGAGAAAATTGGTTACGTCGAGCAGATTTTGGACGTTTCCGGTCAAACCGGACTCGAATCGCAACGCTTGGAAGTCGAAGCGCAACAGCGTGAAATCGAAGTCAAACGAATGGAAATCAAAAATTCGGTTCTGCAACTTCAATCGCAACAAGTCGCGCAACGCTCAAACGCCGAACAAGCGAAAACTCGTCTGGCTCAGGCACAACGCGAATTGCGACGGGCGGAAAATCTGGTCGAAGTCGGCGCAGTTCCGAAAAAACGATTTGAAGAAGCAAACACGGCAGTGAAAGTCGCCGAACAGGAAGTCGCCGCGATAGAAAAACAAATTGTTTTGCTTGATAATCAAATCGAACAAGTCAAATCGGGAGAAAAAATCTTTACCACGCCGCGTGTCAATCAGCCGCGTCGGACATTTCCGTTGACTGCGCCCGTTACGGGAACAATTAGCGAAATAAAAGCCTCCAGCGGTCAACAGGTCGAAGCCGGAACTGAGCTTTTGTCAATTGTTAATTTGACTACAATTTTAATCGAAGCACAGGTTTTTGAGCGTGATTTGCCCGTCGTGCGCGAATCAACGCGAGCGAGTTTTACGAATTCGGCTCTGAACAATGAAGTCTATACCATCGGCACTTCGGACGGCGACGGCAGATTAGTTTCCATTGGTCAAACCGTCAACCCGGAAACGCGTACCGTTCCCGTGATTTACGAGATGAAAAATCCGCTAAACCGTTTGCGCGACGGAATGTTTGTCGAAATCACGATTGACACCAGCGGCAATCGTCAGCTTTTAGCCGTGCCGAAACAGGCAGTTGTCAACGACCAAGGACAAACCTTTGTATTTGTCTTTGACGGCGGCGAGAATTTTGAAAAACGCGCCATTGTTTTAGGCGCAGAAGGCGCGGATTATTACGAGGTTAGTTCAGGTTTGAAAGAAGGCGAAAGAATTGTAACCGAAGGCGTTTATCAACTTCGCTCAACGCAAGGAAAGTAAAAAGTAAAAAGTAAATGAAAAAATTTATAACATTCGGGATTTTTATAATAATTTTATCAGGCATTTTATTGTTGGCGGATTGCACCAGCGTTACGCCGACGAATACTGTCGAACAATCGAACACGGCAGTTGTAACCAATACTAATAAAACAAACGATGCGACGAAGGCGTTTCAGATGGATTTCAAAGCCGAACCTGCGGAAATAAAAGCCGGCGTTCCGACGACGCTCTTTTTTACGATTAAGGATAAACAAGGCGCAATCGTCAAAGATTTGGAAACAGTTCACGAAAAATTGGTTCATTTATTGATCGTGTCAAAAGATTTGGCGGAGTTTTATCACATTCACCCCGAACAGCAAGCGGACGGCAGTTTCAAAGTTCTGCACACCTTTCCAAACGGCGGAGATTATCGGCTTTATGCTGATTTTACGCCGCAAGCATCGTCGCAAGTCGTCGAGCAAGTTAATGTCAAAGTCAGCGGAACGGAACGCGCCACCGTGCCACTTGTTCCCGACCAAACACTTGAAAAAACGGTGGATGATTTGCGCGTCGTAATGAAACCCGAAGGCGAAATCAAAGCTGGCAACGAATTGATGCTCAATTTCCAAGTTTTTGACGCGAAAAGTGGAAAACCTATTACAGATTTGCAGAATTATCTCGGCGCACTCGCGCATTTTGTCATCATCAGCGAGGATATGAAAGATTTTGTTCACGCCCATCCGATGTCGAAAGGCGATTCGATGGACGGAATGAAGATGGACGAATCAAAACCGCACAGCCACGACAAAACGGAAGGCGACGCGAAAAAAGTCAGTGATTCGGAAGTTTCGGCGCACACTGCGTTTCCGCGGGCAGGTTTGTATAAACTTTGGGCGCAATTTCAACGAAACGGAAAAGTTATCAGCGTTCCTTTTATCGTGAATGTGCCGCAAAACGACAAGATAGTCGCTAATAACGATGCGATTCTGTCAGACACGGTTAAAATTACGGTCAGCAAAAAAGGTTATGAACCGTCGGAAATCAAGGTCGAACAAGGTAAGCCTGTGAAACTCGCATTTACCCGCGCCGATGCCGAAAACTGCGGTGGTGAAATCGTATTTTCAAAATTGAATATCAAAAAGAAATTGCCCGTCGGCGAAACGGTTTTAGTGGAATTTACGCCGACTGAGGCGAGTGATATTTCGTTCACCTGTGGAATGGGAATGATGAATGGCAAAGTAATAGTTCAGTAAAAATGCTCAATGCAATCATCAAATTTTCCCTGCAAAATCGCTTGATCGTCGTCGCGGCGGCATCGTTATTGCTTGTTTGGGGAACTTATATTGCGGTTAATTTGCCGATTGATGTTTTGCCCGATTTGAACAAACCGACGGTTACGATTTTGACCGAAGCGAACGGACTTGCACCCGAAGAAGTCGAAACACTTGTTTCGTTTCCGCTTGAAACAGCGATGAACGGCGTTCCAGGCGTAACGCGAGTTCGTTCGCAAAGCGGCATCGGGCTGTCGGTGATTTACGTCGAATTCGATTGGGGAACGGACGTTTACCGCAACCGCCAACTCGTCGCCGAAAAACTCTCGCAAGCCAAAGAGCAACTTCCGCCGGATGTTTTGCCGAGTCTGGCGCCGATTTCGTCGATCATGGGCGAGATTATGCTCGTTTCTGTCAAATCGAAATCCGGCAAAACCAACCCACTTGATGTTCGCACACTCGCCGATTGGACGATTCGTCCGCGCCTCCTGACGATTCAAGGCGTGGCGCAAGTCATCAATATCGGAGGCGGCGTGAAACAATATCAGATTCTGGTTACGCCGGAAAAACTCAAGCAATTCGGCGTGACGATCGAAGAAGTTTCCAACGCGCTCGAAAAATCGAACAGCAATTCGACCGGTGGTTTTGTGGACGCGCAGTCACAGGAATATCTGGTCAGAAATTTAGGCAGATTTTACTCGGTTGACGAACTAAAAAACACGGTTGTCGTTTATCGCAACAATACAGCGGTCAAGGTTGGAGATGTGGCAAATGTTGAATTTGGCGCGAAAATTAAACGCGGCGACGCAGGTGCAAACGGCACGCCCGCCGTGATAATGTCAATCCAAAAACAGCCCGGTACTTCGACGCTCGAACTTACCAAAAAAGTTGACGACGCGCTCAAGGAATTACAAGCCTCTTTGCCGGAAGACGTTGAAATCAACGCCAATCTTTTCCGGCAGGCGAATTTTATTAACTCCTCGATTTCAAATGTCGTCGAAGCCTTGCGTGACGGCGGGATTCTCGTCGTTATTGTTTTATTTTTGTTTCTTTTGAATTTCCGCACGACGTTTATCACTTTGACGGCGATTCCGCTTTCGTTCGTCATTACATTTCTGATTTTTCAGGCTTTCGGCGTTTCCATCAACACAATGACTTTGGGCGGTCTGGCAGTCGCCATTGGCGAGTTGGTTGATGACGCGATTGTCGGCGTGGAAAATGTTTTTCGCCGTCTGCGCGAAAATCGCCG
>JANOXW010000308.1:0-5972 GCA_031418635.1 Acidobacteriota bacterium | reverse complement strand
TAATCGAAAGGTCTCGAGTTTGAGTCTCGAAGGTGGCTCCAATCTTTTCAACGATTTAGCCCGACTATGATAGTTGGGCTTTTTCAATTTATCTATAAAGTTATCTAAGAGTATGCCGGCTATTTATTTTAACTAAGCCGTCGTAATTACTAGAGATTCATTCTTTTTCCGCTTTCTGTTCGCATTCGTCAAGAAACGGCAAAAGATGTTTTTCTTTGGAGTAGAGAACGCGAAAACCGACGCGGAAAAACTTGACTTGACCGGCATTGCGCTTACGAAGCAGGGTCATTCGTGATATTCCCAAAAACTTAGCGGCTTCGATTTCGTTCATTAACGGTTCGCTAATGCTTTTTACTTGTGGCATATTGGGTTCAATTATTTCGTTAGATTTGGACTGTTTTTCTGCTTTGGTTGATATTTCTTTACCTTGTTGCCCAAATACCATCGTTTTAAGAGAATTTGGACTAATACCAAATTCGATGTGAATGTCGCCCTCGCCGATAATAATTCGTTCAACCAGATTTTCAACAACAGTTTTCTTCTCGTCTTTGATAAAGCTGTGCCAAAGATCATAGAGCGTTTCTGGTGAGTTTTCAGGCATCCCACAAGGAAATTGTTTTAACTGTTCCTGAAAAATTGTTTCTAAATCAAATGTCCCGCTCTTATGGCGGCAATTCTCACAAATATATTTCGGCGAATTACTCGGAACATTCATTTTGCCGCCGCACTGACAAAAAACAATCCCGGCAAAAAGATTAACCGTTTTTTTCAGCGGCTTCTTTTTCCGGTCAAGCATCGCGTTGACCTGTTCCCATAAATCAATCGAAACAATCGGTTCCAGCTTTATTTCTTTTATTTTGCCGTTTTGATTTATTTCAAAGATTCCCTTTGAGGAAGTATCCTTCAAAAGTCTTTCAATGGCGGAATCAGAAAACAACGCTCCACTCCGGGTGCGGTAGCCGGCTTCATTCAGAAGGCGGGCAACCGTTTTCTTTCTCTGGTGGGTGAGAAATAATTCATATATCAATTTTTTAAGCGGAGCTTCCGACTCATCCGGCACCAGAGTATTTCCCTGCCGTTTGTAGCCGAACGGCACAACTCCGAAAACAGATTTTTCAGCACTCGACGAATTATTCATCTTTTTTCGTATTTCGGCGGGTAAAGATATTTAAAAGCATATCTTTAATCCTCACTGCCCGCGCTTTCTGCTCACTTTCAGGCGGCTCTGCATACCCGACATTGACTTTATATCCTTTGGTTTTGTTTTCGGTTACTTCGCTACTTTGAGCAATACTTTCCAAAAAGATGGCAAATGCTTCCGGTTTTAAAAAAACAATTTTTGCCAAATCCGCTTGAGATAGATTTTTTGCCGCTTTACACTTTATTTCTGTCAGATGTGTTTCATCCGCCGACATAACCACAACCGGCGCGTATCCCGAAGTCAGACATTTCTGAATGTTTTGCAGTTCGTAATATGCCGGGGTCGTAACGGAAATCTCGCAGGCGATTTTCTGTGTATCATTTTCGAGCGCGACATCAATCTTGCCAATGCCGCCAAAGACTTGTTTTTCAATTGTTGCCCGAAAACCTTTCTTTTCCGCAATTCGTTTGACCAGATTTTGCAAATATTGGTGCTGAGAATTGCCGTGGTCAAAGATCGGTGCAGATGTGGCTTGATTCGTTTCTATAATCGGAACTTTGTCTTTGACTACCCGTTCTTTAGAAGATTGCCCACCCGTCTTTTGACTATCATCCTTTGCTGGAATTTCAGTCGCTACCACCGGTTTAGTTTGAACGGGAAACAGTTTGCTTTCAACCTCAGTTTTGGCTATGCCGTATTTATCTCTTGAACTGCGGATAATCTCAAGTTTTCTTTGTTCGGCTATATCACTTGGAACTTTTGGCAGAAGATCGGTTTTGAGATTAAAGTCATATTCGCTCCGCTCGATTCTACCGATAGCTTCTCCGACGCTCAAGTTTTGTAAGGATTTGGCATCGAAAAAAGAAAAGCCGGATGCAAACTTTTCCGCATCCGTATCGCCGAGCCGGAAACAAATCCGCGTGTAGCAGTTCGAGAGAACACTTGAAGCGACTTCCGGGCTTCGGCTCTGGAGTTGCCGAAACTCCTGATGAGCCAGCACAAGTCCGAGATTATATTTTCTGACACCCGACAAAACACTTTCCATCGAAGGCGTGATGAAATGATGAAACTCATCCAAGTAGAGCGCGAAAAACGGGCGGTTTTGCGTGTCCTGCCGGCTCAGTGCTGTTTGATACAGCTTTGAAACAAGCAATGTGCCGAGTAAATATGAGTTTTCCTCCCCGATGGCACCTTGCGATAGTTTTATCAGCAGGACTTTCCGGTTGTCCATTATTTCGCGGAAATTGATTTTATTCTCTTTCTGACAAACAATGTTGCGGATGAGTTTTTGCCGGAGAAACGTATCGAGCCTGATCAAAATGGAGGATTGCGGCTTTCCCGTAATCAATGGAAATTCATTTTGCCAGAAATACTTGATAGCCTCATCATTGACCGTGTTGAGAAATTCATTTCTAAAATCTTTCTCAACTAGAAATCGCTTCAAATCAAAAAGCGTCCCGCCGTTCTCACTTTCGACAAAAGCTAGAATAGCATTTGCCAGCACTGAATCCATCACATCGCCCCACGACGTTGACATTCTTCGGAAAGTCGCTACCAAGTCGGACGAGAGCAGAGTTTTTTCGAGTTCCGAGTTGGCTTGCAGGATATTAAAGCCGATGGGAAAGTCTGAGTCTGCCGGGTCAAATAAAATCACATCTTTGATGCGGCTTGCAGGAATATTTTCTAAGCAGGCATCAATCAAATCACCGTGCGGGTCAATTACGCACAAACCTTGACCGTTTTCCAAGTCCTGTTTAATGAGGTGTAAGAGCAAATTGGATTTACCGCTTCCTGATGAACCGATAAGGTGGATATGTTTGGTGCGCTGTTCGTTCGATAAAGAAACTTGTCTGATTTCGTTTTGGTGAATGTTGTCCCCTAACACAAGTGAATTGTTCAAAGCCAAACTCGGGGCAGGTTTGGTCTTTTCACTTTCGCGGACAAGTTTTTCCGAGATGATCTGACTTGACGGCGGATGAATCAGGGAGACGAGTTCATCGCTGCTTAAAATCATTCCGCACCGGTAGCTCAGGCGGTTTAGTAAGGCTTGTTCGTGATAGGTTTCATAATATCCGTCATTGGCAAGCGGAATGAATTCGTTACCAATCGGATTTGATAACGAAACCAACCCCGCACCGAGACTTTTGACTATCTGCATAGTCCTGTCAAAATGACGACTTTTAGAGGCGATCCTGACAACCGAAGCAAATAACGGACGGCTGACTTTTTGTTTTGCCAAAGGGATCATTTCCGGGCTGTTTCTAAAAAAAGGCGTTCCGTCAAAATGTCTGACAGCACTGATGATTTCCTCCGCCCAATTTTGCTTTGCCTTATGAAATAATACTTGAAATATGCCGACCTCATCGTTTTTAAGGTTTGATAACGCTCCCGTCAGCGTGGTCAGAATATCGTTCTCAAAGCGACTGCCCGCAGTATTCAACGGAAGCATAAATTCATTTGAAAGTCCGAAATCCACGATCAAACTTTCATCGTTTCCACTCAGCCAAGTATCCTCCAAATAATCTTCCGTTTCAATAATCACACAACCCGGCAGATGCGATCTAATTTGTTGTTCGACCTGCAAAGCATCGGTTTCGGTGGAAGCGATTTGAATAATAATTTCTTGAGCAGTTCCGATAACCTCAAAACTAATTGGGTGCGAGGCGTAAGCACAACTCAGAAGCAGATTTTCGGCAATCGTTTTGGAGGCATTAAAATCTTTCGGGAAAACCAGCCGGTGTTCGGTAAATTCCTGATCGTAATACTGACAAAATAACGGCTCACGCGCTTCCTCCAGGTATGCGGTATATTCGGCAAGTTCTTTATGTTGCGAGGCTACCGCTTCGTTTTGGTTGCCATTGCCAAATAGCTTTCCAAAAAAGGATTCCTGTCTGCCGTCGTCAATAATCGGAACTGGCAGATCAAGGTAGTAAAGGGGAATAAGCGGCGGTTCTAACTCGACCGGAAAATTAAACACAGACCAGCCGCGCCCGGCGCGTTCCCATTCATAGAACTGCCGCGAAAGCGATTCTTCGCGTGTTTCGGGAAGACTTTCTTGGTATGGAATCAAATCATTTGGCATTATTAAACCACCTAACTCAGGCAATGATTACTGCTCAAACAATGATTACTGCAAAAATCCTTTCATAACCGGCTTTCTCTCTATCTCAGGTAAAGCCCGCAGTCCCTGCGCTGAAGTGATTGAATCAACGACTTCCATCAAGGCGGAATGGGTTGCCGTTTGAAACATACTCGCCGTATCGATCCGGTAATATGTCCACGGTCTGACTAAAGCCTGCGCGATACCCGACAAAACCGGAAACGGTCGGAACAGTTCGACCAAACAGCCGTCGGGCGGTTGCAGGAGCCAATACGAGATAAAAAAGCCGGTGCCAAACGGCGCACCACAAATGGCAAAATGGAAATCTTTTTTACAGGATATTTTCAGATACTCACGTTTTGCCGAAAGCAGATGGCTTTCGTTCCAAAAGATTTGTTCAATCTTAGCATTAGGAATCTGACGTTTTTGAATCGCCACTGAAACGGCTTGATAGAACTGTTGCGGCGATGTGTTGAAATTCTCGATCAAAGTATTCCAATGAGAAATTACTTCGGTTGTTGAAGACATACTTATTTGCTCCTTAAAGTGAAATAATTAAGCAAAGCTATTTTAGAACGGCAAAATAATATGCCGATTTATGATGAGTGTCAAGAATGGTTACGGCAAATTTGGTAAATTCGATTGATTGCTAGGCAATTGATAAGCGTGATTCTAATAATTGTGGACAAATCTTTCCTAAATGGTGGTTGATTCCGACTAAAGTGTCGGAATTTTCAATCTACTGCAATGTCGCCGGATTAATTACGATAAAAACAGGAAAATTAATTTGGAGACACATATGCAAAACAAAAACCACAAACCCAAAAACAGTCTGCTTGAAGTTCGTCGCCGTTCGGGGCTGGAGCCGAAACAGATTTCATTTCTGCTCGGCAAGAAATCAACCGATGACCTTTATCGTTATGAAAACGGTAACCGGTATCCGAATTTGCCGACTCTTTTGAAGTTATCAATTATCCTGGCGACTCCGCCGCATTTTCTGTATCAGATTTTGTTTCAGGAATTGAAAGACGAAATTGCCGAGAAAAGAAAAAGCCATCCGATGATGTTTCCCGAAAGAGTGTGGTTTCCGACCAACGCGGAACATCTCAAACAGGAAGAACATTGCTTTTACGCCGACATTCTCAAAAGCCGGATTCCAACCGCCCTTGAACTCGAAGTCATCAACAAACATACACTTGCCCTCATAAATACCGTCAGTGATTACAAGCAGGGACGCAATCCATTTTCTTTATAGCAGTAAAACTAAAACAAAATGAAAGAAGTTTCGCCAACTATACTTGCGCTCGATGTCGGGGCAAAGCAAATCGGCACGGCGGTTTTTGAAAACGGGCGACTATTTTTTTACGCGGTCAAGTTAATAAGAAAATCAACCGAAACTGAAACTCTCAAACAAGTTCGGAAAGTTTTGGAAATGCTGGCTTTTGATTCCGGCATTCAAGTAATCGCCGTCGAAAAACTCGTCTATTCCCAGCAACAAAACTCGTTCGTCAAAACTGTCTATGAAGAGGTCAAGGATTTTTCAAACGAAGAAGGTATTAAACTTTTAGAGTTCGAACCGCTATTTGTCAGGCAAACTATTTGTAAGGAGAAAGAAGCAACCAAGCAAAACACCTTTGAAATCATCACGCGCCTCTATCCTGAATTGTCCAAAGCCTTTTTCGCCACCAGAATCTGGCAGAAAGCTTATTACGCTTATTTATTCAACGCGAT
>JANOXW010000307.1:0-3252 GCA_031418635.1 Acidobacteriota bacterium | reverse complement strand
CGGCTGATTGAATAGGTTGGGACAAATCAAAAGCGCAATACTTACAAAATTTTGCAACAGCGTTAATTGTTCCGTTACATTTCGGGCAATTAATTGTTGGCGAAACAGATTTTCCACAAGACATACAAAAAACGGCATCAGCATCAACTACGGCTGAACAATTCGGGCAAGTGTTTGACATAAGTTCCTCCTATTTTTAATGGCTTTTATTGGCAAAATTTAATCATCAAACTATATATGCGAGGGCATACGAATTCCATTTAGGCTACTGCTTTCAGTTCTGCCAAGCCAATTTCAGATAACCATTCGTCCCAATCTTTGAGTGCAATTTCTACTTGAATGTTATGACGTTCGCGTTTGTTGCGATATTTTTTACGCAATTCATCCGGCAATGCTTCGAGTAAGCCGAATGTGATATTGACAGGCTGAAAATTTTTCGTTTCCGTATTCGTAACATAACGGCACAACGCACCGATTGCCGAGTTTGTCGGTGCAGTAATCAAATTTTCACCGCGAACAAGTCGCGCCGCGTTTAAGCCGGTCAGCCAACCTGTGCCAACCGATTCGATGTAACCTTCAACGCCCGTAATTTGTCCCGCAAAAAACAGATTCGGATTCTTTATCGTTTGCAAAGTGTCGGTCAAAACCTTTGGCGAATTGATAAAAGTGTTGCGGTGAATCTGTCCGAATTGCAGAAAATCGGCGTTTTCGAGTCCGGGAATCAATTTCAAAACTCGTTCCTGTTCGCCGTAACGCAGATGGTTTTGAAAACCGACCAAACTGTAAGCATCCGCCATCAAATTTTCTTGTCTTAACTGAACTGCCGCATAAGGTTCGCGCCCCGTTGTCGGCAACGGCAAACCTTTCGGTTTCATACAACCGAAACGCAAAGTGTCCACGCCGCGCCGCGCTAATTCTTCAATCGGCAAGCAAGATTCAAACCATTTCGTGTCTTCAAACCGCTTTAACGGAACTGATTTTGCTTCGATCAATTCGCTATAAAAGCGTTCGTATTGTTCCAGTGTGAACGGACAATTTACATAATCATCGCCGCCTTTGCCGTAACGCGCCGCCATAAAAGCGATGCTCATATCAATCGAATCCGCCGCGACAATCGGGGCAATCGCATCGTAAAAATAAAGTTGATCGTCGCCCGTCAACTTCATAATTTCGAGCGTTAGCGCGTCGGAAGTCAGCGGTCCTGTGGCGATAATCGAAACTTCGTCGGGCGGAATTGTTTTGACCTCTTCACGAATTAACTTTATATTCGGATGATTTTCGATTCTTTCCGTGATGTAATCGGCAAATTTCCCACGATCAACCGCAAGTGCCGCGCCTGCCGGAACTTTCGTCGCTTCCGCCGCTTCCATTACGAGCGATTTCCCGCGCCGCAATTCTTCTTTTAACAAATACGGCGCAGAGCCGACTTCATCCGATTTTAACGAATTAGAGCAAACGATTTCCGCGAGTTTTTCCGTTCGGTGTGCCGGAGTTTGCTGAACCGGACGCATCTCGTAAAGGTTGACTTGTGCGCCGCTTTCCGCCGCTTGCCACGCTGCTTCAACTCCCGCTAAACCGCCGCCGATAACATTTATTTCCTTCATTTTGGTTCGCTTTTTTTGAATATCAGAAAGCTAACTTTAACATATTGCTTCCCGACTTTTTGATTTTCTGCCTATCTTTAATCACAAAATAAAGTTATAAAGGATTATGCGAAATTTTCCCGATAGGTTTGTATCGGGAAAATTTCGCGTAAATTATTAAACCGAGAGTTTGGTTATGTTATATATCCTACATAATGTGATATAATTTTTTGATTGAAATCGCGTTTTAGCATTTAGTCTTGAGTTCAACAACTCGCTTCTGATGTCTGCTTCGTTTCCAGTTTCAAACTGTTACACCACAATCAATCAATCCCGACACGACGCGATTTAAACGGGATTTGTGTGCGATGGTAAAGACTGAAACGATTTATTCCCAAGCAAAAAAGCCCCCAACTATATTGGCAGTGTGCCTGTCGAAAAAGCACGGAAAGAGATGTTATGAAAATTCTACTATACAATCCCGATAACGGCATTACCCGAAATTTTATGCCGCATTTGTGGATGTTTTTACTGCAATCGTTGACCCCGAAGGAACACGAAGTAATTTTGATTGACGGCAACGCCAAGGCGATGACGCGCGAAGAACTCGTGCAGTTTTGCCGTGATGAAAACATCGGACTTGTCGGTATCGGCGCAATGACGCGGATGGTGGCGCGGGCGTATCGCGTGGCGGATGCTTTGCGCGATGCCGGAATCAAAGTCGTCATGGGCGGACCGCACGTTACCGAATGTCCCGACGAAGCCTTAGGACGCGATGGCGGACAGCGACACGCCGACGCGGTGGCACTTGGCGAAGCCGACGAAACTTGGCATCTGATTGTAGAAGATGCGGCAAACGGCACACTTAAAGACATTTATCAACCCGAATTTGACGCGAAAGGCAACGACAAAAAACCGAGTTTGCAGCCATATCCGCACATTCCTTGGGAAACGCTCGATTTAGACCAATTCAGTCTCGTGCCGAAGTTTTTGCAGCCGATGATGTCCAAAATGGGCGAAGGTTGGGGCAAATTTTTCGTCGTGCCGATAGAAACCGGACGCGGTTGTCCTTACGGTTGCGAGTTTTGCACGGTAACGGGATTTTTCGGCGATTCGATTCGATTCAGAACAAACGAAAGTGTTGTTGAAGAATTATTGAGATTAAAAGAACGTGCCAAAAAAGAAAAAGGTCAAATCGCCGTTTTCTTTATTGACGACAATCTTGCCATCAACAAAAAGCGCGTTAAATCATTATTAAAAGACATAATCGCGGCTGGCGCACAACTTCCTTGGGTGGCGCAAATCAGTGCAAATCTGCTTGGTGATGAAGAATTAGTTGATTTGATTGCTGAATCCGGTGGTAAATGGGTTTTCATCGGAATGGAATCAATTGACCCTGAAAATATGGCTTCGGTCAACAAGAATTTTTCTAAACCATCGGATTACAAACAAGTGCTTGACCGTTTGGCAAGCAGAAATATTTACGCAATCACGTCGTTTATTTTCGGAATGGACAACGACACCGACGGCGTGGCGGACAGAACGCTTGAGCAAATCGAAAGTTGGTCGCCCGGACTTCCCGTTTTCGGACAACTGACGCCGTTTCCGTCAACTCCGCTTTATACACGGTTGGAAAAAGAAGGTCGCTTGAGTCGCCCGAAACACTGGC
>JANOXW010000306.1:0-3205 GCA_031418635.1 Acidobacteriota bacterium | reverse complement strand
TTGGCAGGCATTTACTGAACTGCGCCGAATGTAGAAAACTGCTGCCGATGCCGAGTGCGGAACGATTTTGGGCGGCAATTATGACCGACGCGGAAACAACGGACGCGCCGCAGAAAGTATATTCTGAGAACTTTCGGTCATCTTTACCTTCATTACTAAAATTACGATCCGGCTTACTCTGGGGTGGTGCGGCTTTGATTATTGTTTTTTGTTTTTCGTTTTTCCTTTTATCGGATTCTGCGGATACGAGTAGGGAAGTTGTCCAAAACTTTGAAAATGAATCAGGTGAGGAAATCAATTTCCCATCACCTGTGCAAACTCCCAATAAAGAGAAGGCAAATTCCTCAAATAACTCGAACCCCGGCGTAGCTGCTCCGACTCCGAAATATTTGAAAGCGGATTCTCCGAAACCAAAGATTTCTCAAAACGATTTGAGTCAAAATTTCAAAAAACCTAATTCAAAGCATGTCAATGAAAATATTTCCGCAACCAGAGGGATTTCCGCTAAATGCAACGAGAATAAAACGATCGAAATCGAGTTTTCAGCCGAAAAAGACAATATTGTTTTTAAGTGGAAAGCAGTTCCAAAGGCAACGAAATATCATTTGTATATTTCGGACGATGAAGAGATTCTGATTGACGAATTTGAAACCGAGAAAGAAATATCATACACACTAAAAAAATCGCTCGATGCGGCAAAAACGTATAAATGGAAAATAGTAGTGACGATGGAAGATGGGAAAACGATTGTCGGAGATTCGCGGGAATTTACGATCAAAAGTATTCAACTTGATCAAAACAAACCTGAAAAGAAGAAGAACCGGCAAATTCGTTGTTCGTAAACCGGTTGATCTAAGCGAGGTTAAATTTAATATGTCTGTAAAACCAATAATAGATTTTTTAATCAAAACAATTTTGTCCAAAACTTCGGCGAACTTAAGTTGTCTATTGCTCATAACGCTCGTCGGCTTGGTTTGGCTCGCCGTGGCGCAGAAGGAGAACCCGGATGACTTTCCTGTTCCGGCGACTTACAAAACGGAAGGCATTCCGCCGATCAAGAGATCCGAAGTCGAAAATCTGTTTTACGATCCGTCAACGATCAGAAGCAATCTGATTTGGGATGCTGACCGAAAAAATAAAAGACTGCTCGTAACGGATGAAACAAATAATGTTTATTTGTTAAATTCGCCTCTCGCGCAACCCGTAAAGCTGATTGATAAGGTAATTCCTCAGTCGGTTAAGTTTAATCCGAATGGCGAATCCTTTGCTTATACATCGGATCACGAAGACGAAGACAACTACCAACTCTATCATTTTGATTTTAAGGAAAAGACTCCAAAGAAACTGGTTTCTCTAACCGGTAAGGATGAATCCATTGATTCTTTCATCTGGAGCAAAACCGGTGATTCATTGTTTTATATGAGAGTAGATTATGAATCAAAAACAAGTAAGTTTTGCCGTAATGATCTGGTTGAGGACAAATGTTACCCGCTCGAATTAAAAGGCATTTGGACCGTGCTTCAGAATAGTGGTGACAAAGTATTAATAAAAAATTTCAAGGCTCCGAGTGACCAGCATCTTTATGTCTATGATTTTTCGGCAAATAAATTAATTTCGATTGATGAAAAGAGCAATAGTCCTAAAGGTTTTCTGGTGAATGACAGAGTGTTTTGGACGAGCGAAGGTAATGAAAATTGCGGGCAAAATCCGTGCCTTCTTTCGCTGAATTTGAAAAATAATAAAGCGACACAAGTAAAACTGCCAGCCGAGATTTCGAGTTTATATGAGGTCAAAATATCTCCCGAAGGAAACAACCTGATGATTCAGGAAACAAAGGATGGGATTGATCATTTGCGGGTATTCAAGGTCAGGCAAGAAAAACTGATCAAGGAAATTCCGCCATTCGTTTTGAACTCATATGTGGTCTGGAACACGCGTTGGCTTTCGGATGAAGAACTCGTTTATACCCTAGAAAACAACGGCAAACCAGCCTCGATTCAATCCTTCAATATTCGAACGAAACAAATTACCAATTGGACAAAGGAGCGTCTTCCGGATCAGCTTGACAGCAAAGTAAAGTCACCCGAAGTCCTCAAATGGAAATCCTTTGACGGGAAAGAGATCTCGGGCTATATCGTTCGACCGATAAAAGTTGTCAAGAAATCTCCGGTGCTGATATTCGTTCACGGCGGACCGCCGGTTCTCGACCGACCGGTTTTTAACTCGCAGGACATCCGGTTGGCTTCAAATCTCGGTCTGACAATTATCCATACCAATATTCGCGGGTCTTCCGGTTTTACGAAAGAGTATATGGATGCCGATAACAAAGAGAAACGAGGCGATGCCGTCAAAGACATACAGGCTTTGCTCGATTGGATTGAAAAACAACCGGAGTTAGATTCAACCCGGATTTACCTGCGAGGCGAAAGTTACGGCGGCTTTGTGGTACTTTCGACGGCTTTGCAGGAGCCTTTACGGATTAAGGGTGTCATCGCCGAATATCCGCTCGTTTCAATCAAGGGATTTTTATCCCAAAGCTGGATTGATGAAGCCGCCAAGAACGAGTATGGACACCCAAAAGATGAAAATTTGATAAGTAAATTAGATCAACTTTCACCCCTCGGAAACACGGGGCGGTGGAACAAGATTCCTCTTTTTATGACTAGAGGAAAACTTGATGCCAGGATTCCTGAAAAGGACGTAACTGACTTAAAAAATCAGTTACAAAACAATAGTACAGAGGTGTGGTTCATATATTCTACCGAAGACGGTCATGGCTTTGGCGGAAAATATGTGTTCGCCGCGATGTACGAATTTCTAAAAAAACAAATAAATAAGGAGTAAAAATCAAATGAAAAAAACAAAATCAATTTGTTGTACAGTTTTGTTGTCAACCGTTCTGGTCGGCAATGTGTTTGCCGGTGATTTCACCGGTTATGGCGTTTTCGGCTTCTTTGATAAGGCTATAAATGCAGTCGTATCAATGCTGAGAGCCGGTGATCCCTGCGAGGGGCGGTTATGCACTAATTGCAAACCCGGAACAGGTGGAAACGAAAGCGGCAATTGCCGACCGACTGAAAACTAAAACTTGGTTTATGCCATTGAGTCAAAGAACAAAGCAGATTTTGATCTTTAAATTTCTGCTTTGTTTTGCCTTAATTTTCGACGTTTCAGCCCAACCTTCCGCCATTGAAAAGCGGATCGG
>JANOXW010000305.1:0-4160 GCA_031418635.1 Acidobacteriota bacterium | reverse complement strand
GGTTTGATCGGTGCTGTGCCAAATCCGAATTGGGGTTATGGAATGCTCGACCCGGCGGCGGCACTTTTGGCTACACCGATTCCCCGAAAGAAAGCGGGTAAGTAAACAGTTTTGTCGGGTAAAATGAATAATTAAACAGATTTTACCTTTGCAAAGAACTCTTCTAAATTGAAGAAAAAAAAGCGGAAAAATCCGTGAAGTTAAAAATAAAAGAAGGAATGAAGGAGTAAAAAAACAATGAAATTCAAATTTATGGCAGTGTTATTTTTTGTGGCGGCGATGCTTATTATTTCGCCTTTTCAAGCAACCAATGTCTTTGCTCAAAAGCCGGGAAAAGACAAAATGGCTAACAAGCCAAAACCAAAACCTACCGGCAACCAAAACAAAGAGGTTGTCGAATTAAAGTCGAACAAAGGCAGCGGAACGGCTGATGACCCGAATATTACGACGGAAGAATTGCCGAACAGTATGGCGAACCGGCAAAACGCTCCGGCTAATAAAGGCGGAAATTCAAAAGGCGCAGCCGGTTGTAAGGTGATTTTCGACAACTACACCGATTGGCGTGTCAAGTTATATGTCAACGGCAGTTATCGCGGAACAGTCGGTGGTTTTGACGATGCTTATTTATACGTTACGCCAAGTTCCAATACGGTTGTTTATGCGCGGGCGGATTTTGACGATGGCTCATATTTGTATTGGGGTCCGACCAACTACGATTGTCGGTCTAATCAATATATTTACTTCAAAATGAATCCCTAAAATAGGTTTCAGGTTTCAGGTTTCAGGTTAAAGACATAAGCAAACAACCTGAAACCTGATTGAATGCTATGAAAAATAAAATCACGCTTGGCTTAGTATTTTTAACAATCTGCGGTGTTTTATGTTTCGCGCCGCGCGGTTTGATGCAAAAACAAGGCGCGACCACGGAAGCCCCGAAGTTTGCGTTGCTGGTCGGCATCAATACATATAAAGATTTTAAGGAAAATAAGATTCGGGATTTGAAAGGCACGAATAACGATGTCGAGTTGATGAAAAATCTGCTGGTTGATGTCTATAAATTCAACTACATTAAAACTTCGGAAAAATCGCCGGTCAAGCTATTGCTTAACACACAGGCGACACAAGCGGGAATTCTGGCGGCGTTCAAAAATCATCTAATCGCCAACGCCAAACTTTATAAAGAACAGGCAAATGTTTCGCCGGACAAAGGCGCGACGATTGTATTTTTTTATAGCGGACACGGCTCAAAACTGCCCGACCAAAACGGCGACGAATCCGATGGCGTTGACGAAACCATCGTCGCGCAGGATTCGGACACGAACGGCATAAAAGATATTCGGGATGACGAGTTTGATAAGTTTTTTGAAGAGTTGCGGCAATATACGACCAACATCACATTCATTTTCGATAGCTGTCATTCAGGGACGATAACACGCGGCGGCACATCAAAAAGTGTCCGACGCGACATTAAATTGCCAAATAATTCACGCGGCGGCGATGCTAATCTAAACGACGGAATGAGTTTGTCGCGCAACGATAGTTACGTTACGATTTCGGGCAGTTTGCCGACACAGGAATCGCAGGAAGACCTTTTCGTTGATCCCGACACCAAAAAAGAACAATGGAACGGCGCGTTGACATACAGCCTTGTGCATCTTTTGCGCCAAAATCCCGACGCAACTTACCGCGAGATTATGAATCAGGTGCAAACCAAAGTCGTGGATATGAACAGAAATCAGACTCCGCAAGCAGAAGGCGATGTTGACCGCGTTGTTTTCGGTTCGGCTTTGACACGCGGTAAAACACCGATTTTTATTGACAGCGCAAAGGTTGTGAAAAAAACGATTGATGGTAAAGAGGTCGAAGTCAACGAAATTGGTTTGAAGGTCGGCACGATTGTCGGTGCGGGCGATGGTGCGGCGATAGCGATTTACGGGCGCAAAGCGGATGAAAAAGCGCGTGAACAAATCGGTAGCGGCATGATAACTTCGGCGACAGCCTTTACATCAACCGCCGAAGTTACGCTGTTTGATGAAAATACGAAGGAAATTCCGAAAGATGCGACGGTTTTTATTGTTTCGCCGAGTTTTAAGAGTGGCGATAAACGCAAAGTTGCACTCGATATAGTTGCGGGAAGTAATTCCAAAGGCACAAACTCCGCTGTAGAAACAATTAGCAGTATCGAAGACAAATTAAAGGATAATTCATTGCTTGAAACGGTTCGAGTGCCGAATATTCTCACGACATTTAACAGCAAAGGCGCAACTAATAATTGGGATGTCGCGGTAGTTCGCGGAACGTATAAAGATTTCAAATACGGCAACCGACAGCCCGATGTTAAAGATGTCGCCGACCGCAACAAAGGCAATGGCAGAGGCGACAGCGATCCGTGTAGCCAAAAAAGATTTGAAGGCGATAAACCGACTGAACCGAAAGACGACGAGGCGGGATTTTTTCTGAGCAATCGAAACGGAATGCCGCTTTACAATCTTTGGTATAGCGCGACAGACGAAAACGCGGCGGGTTGTTTAGCGGACGCTTTGGAAAAACACGCAAGGATTGAGAATTTACGAAATCTGACCAGCGGCGGTTCCGGCTTGAACGAAGGCATCAACGTCGAATTGGTGCGTCTAAAATCGTTCGAATTAGTCAGTCGAAATCCGTTGCAATGCAAATCAGAACCCGTTTCACAATTCGAACAGGAGCAAGACCGGGAAGGCACACCGCAATTTAAAGCCGATGACAAGTTTTATCTGAAAATTACCAACACTTCAAAACGCGATTTGTATGTTTATCTTTATACATTAACCACGAGTGGAAAAATCGGCTTGCTCTATCCGTCCGAAGGGGCGGCGGCAGGCGAAAAACTTCTGCGCGGCAAAACCATCAGCACACTCGAAAACCTTGCGCCCGGCGGTTGCGGTGCTTTTTTCATCGAACCGCCCGAACAATCTCCGCCGGGAATGGAAACTTTGAAAATTATTGCCACAACCCAAGAATTTCCGGGCAAAATGTTGGAGCAACCGTCAATCGCCAAAAACAGCCGCAGCAGTTCGCCGATCAATCAATTACTAATGCAAGCCGCCACCGGCGCACGCACCGGCACCATGAAATTTGCCGTCAACGATTGGACAACCAAAAATCTCAACATCGAGATTGTCCGATAGTTCGGGAGTGTTCGCCAATTATTCAAGAGCCTTCTCGAAAGATTCGAGAAGGCTCTTGAATGTTTTTAGAGTTCTCTTGAAACATTCAAGAGAGTTCCCCAATCATTTAAGAGTTATCTTGAATGATTTTAGAGAGTTCTCGAACCTTTGAAGAATCCTCTGAAAACATTCGAGAGTGTTCTTCAAAGGTTCGAGAGTATTCTGCAATTATCGGAGAGTCTTCTTCAGAGATTGTAGGGACGTGAAAAATGATAAAAGTGATGAAAAAAAGTGTTTTGCTGATGTTTTGCGGAATATGTTGGCTGACCGCGTTTTATCACATTGCTTTGGGACAACCGCCGAAACTCGTTGTTCAAACAGGTCATAACCGCGGCGATAGAATAGAATCTTTGGCTTTCAGCGCGGACGGAACTCTGTTGGCTAGTGCCAGCGATTATGTAGTCAAAATTTGGGATGCGGCAACGAGTAAAGAGCTACGCACTTTGAACATTAGCGGCTTTAATATTGGGGCGATTGCTTTTAATGCGGACGGCACGGGACTTCTTGTAGCAAATGCCGGGCGCATTTCGCTTTGGGATGTCGCTACTGGAAAGCCGATTTGGACTATTTCCGAAGTAATTAACCCAATTGCGTTGAGTGCGGATGGAAAGATTTTTGCGAGCGCAAATCGCACGGGCGTTACGATTCGAGATGTTGAAACGGGCGAGAAGTTGAAAGATGTCGAGATCGTCGGAATAGAAGAAATCACAAAGATAATTTTCAGTCCTGACAGTCAAACAATCTGTGTCGGTGCGAACAACGGAGATTTGAAAATTATCAGTGTGGCAAGCGGCAATGTTCTGCTCAATCTGCCACACCAAAAAAGAGAAAGAAATGACCCTTTACTTTTTAGTCCCGACGGAAAAAAATTGCTTTCAGTGGCAGGTGAAAAAATTTCTGTTTGGGATGTAACTACCGGCAAACTTTTGGGAACTATCACGAATATTGTCGAAA